>JBHELA010000220.1:0-12783 GCA_041859005.1 Ignavibacteria bacterium | reverse complement strand
GGCATAATTACCATGATGGCGATATTTGGCGGAGCGTATGCCTTCGCATATTTTTTCAGAAAACTTTGGATATAAGATAAGGAGTATTATAATGGGACCATTAGTACCTGATATAATTGGAAACGAACTAAATCTGATAGTTGCATTAATTATCGGAATTGCTTTTGGATTTATACTTGAACAGGCGGGATTTTCAACATCTAAAAAACTGGTTGGCTTGTTCTACGGATATGACTTCACGGTTCTGAGAGTTTTTTTTACGGCAGGAATAACTGCAATGATTGGAGTGGTAATACTCGGTCATTACGGTCTTCTTGATTTAAGTTTGATATACGTCAATCCAACATTCTTATGGTCGGCAATTATAGGCGGATTAATTATGGGACTTGGATTTGTCATTGGAGGCTTTTGCCCGGGAACAAGCTTATGTGCAGCGGCAATAGGTAAAATAGATGCTATTATTTTTGTTGCTGGTTCATTCATAGGAGTCTTGGTATTTGCAGAAGGTTATCCTTTGTTTGAAGGATTGTACAAAGCTGATGCATGGGGAAATGTAAGAATCTTTGAAATTATGGGCGTCTCTCAGGGAATGTTTGCATTTATGATGGTACTCATGGCAGTTGCTGCTTTTGTTTTTACAACAATGATTGAGAAGAAAAACGTAGGATATTTAACCGAGGATTTAAAACCTTTGAAATTATACTACGGGTTGGCAGTTGTTGTTTTATTAATAGGGTTGTCGGCTTTTGCATTTCCTGAAAGACAAGTTAAGTTAAAAGAAGAATCCGTAAACCCTGTGATGATAAATAACTCCATGTATGAAGTTATGGATTCTGACGAGCTTGCGTTCAGACTTCTTGATAACGACAAGAACGTACAGATATATGATTTCAGAACAAAGGAAGAATACAAAGAATTAACCCTTCCAAAATCTTCAAACTGGACGACAGAAGATTTATTCGGAAAAGACATAAACAAGAAACTTTCAACAAAGGGAATAGAAAATATTATCATTGCGAACAACGAGCAGGATGAAAAAAGATTGGCATACATAGCGAGCAAGCTGGGATATAAAAACCTGTATATCTTAAAAGGAGGCATGAATGCTTTCAAAGAAGAAATAATGAATTTTAAGAAACCTGATACCATAACGAGACAAATGAAAGCAACTTATGAATTCAGGGAAAAAGCCCGTACACAATTACCAGCACTTATTGAAGCGAGCAAAAAATCTATAAACACTGACGATAAGAAAACAAAAAGAATAATTGGCGGGTGCTAAAAACAAACATCAACAAACTTTATAATACATAATTAATGACAGACAGAATAATAGACCTGATAATAGGAATAAAGGGCAAATGCCTCGATAAGGAAGAATCAATAAGGCAGGAATTTAATCTATCTCCTGCCGAATACAGGGGCATACTTGCAATGAGAGAGGGGCAGCCCTGCAACTGCAACACCCTGTCAAAGAATATGGGGTTATCGGTTTCAAGGGGAAGCCGCGTAGTTGAAAAGCTTATTAAAAACAAATACCTTGCGCAGGAAATTTCAAAAGAAGACAGGAGAAATGTAATTCTTAAACTTGCTCCGAAAGGAACGCGTGTACGCAAGAAAATTGAAGTTGTGCTTAACGAGTGTGAACAAACTATACAGAAAAAACTAACTGTTTCAGAGAAAAAGGATACGATTAAACTATTTCATAAACTGGAAGATTGCTTATAGAATATTTTACTCTCGAAATGAAAAAAGGCTGACAATCATCAGCCTTTTGTATTTATAAAAGATGTTTTTCTTATGCAGTCGCCTTTTTGACATCACAGATAAAAAAAGGTAACTTGCTATTTCCGAAAAATATTATTAGTTTATTCTATCTTAAAAGTATTTAATTTATAATAATTTTTTGAGATACATGGAACACAATTAGGATTAAAAATAGGTTGGAGTTAAACTGTTGATTATTAAAATCAACAATTTAAACTTTAACCTTTTTGTGTTTAAAAGAAATGATGCGGATAGACGGTTTAATAATAATTGAATTGATTTGTATTCGTTCTTTATAAATATGATTTTAACGTAGCTTTTTGCTATGTTCTGCACTAAAAACTGGTAATTTTAAGACAGCATAAACAAGTAAGAGGGCTGCGTCCAGAAATGGACGCACTTTCTTATGTCTTTGCTGTCGGGTATACCAGTACCTTAGTGCAGGATGTAATGTAAGTTGCGTCCTTTTTTGTTATAAACTGGATTTAAAATATGTACATAATTTAGCAAAATGAATACTTCTTGTCACAAGCAGCGGGGCAACTTAGAATAAGCTGAGCTGATTTGCTTTGTATAATTGTTTATTCTCTTAAATTTTTAGATTTGTGAATATAAATGCTTATTGACATTTGTAAATATCGTCATAAAGCACTAAAATATTTGCCGCAATCGGGGTAGAATTTTCACTAAGTAATTAAAAATAGTTTGGTTTTAGTAAATAATAGAATAAATATAAAATGAAAAAAGGATATGAAACCATATATATATATTGGTGTCAGAAGTGTAGTATGTTTATTAGCAGAAATGGAAATGTCGTATTAATGACTTTGGTTTTTGGATCACTTGCCGTCTTTATTTATAATTATTTAGCATGTTCCAATTTGTTGTACATACTTGCGGATAAAAATCTTTTAAAAACTTTTGTTTTAAGTGTTTTGGGTGGTTTATACACCGTTGTATGGGCTAGCATTAAATACAAACTATCAAAAGATAAAATGGTGAAAGATCTTTTTAAAGATTTTAACGAAAGATATACAGGAGAGATGAATGATTTATTCGAAGAATTACGAAATGCAAAATCAGTAGAAATAGCTAAATGTGCTAAAAGTCTTTTAAGAGAAAATAATTTAATTGTTGATTATTTTAATTTGTGCTCAGAAGAGTTTTATTGGTATAAAAAGAAAAGAATCCCATCGTTTGTTTGGAAAAACTGGGAAAACGGAATAATAGAGAATTTAAAAATTGAAGAGGTTTATAAAATGTTATGCAAAGAAGATAAAAGGTACAAAAATGGTGACACCTATTATGGTTTCATAAAGTATATTAAAATTGATTACAACTACAAAAAGTACTTAACTAATTAAATTTCAACCATTTTAATGAGCAGAAAAAGTTTAATATTAGCATTTGTTATATCGATACTATTAATTGACTTAAACCATTTATTTGCCCAAAATCAAGAAAACACGGCGCAACTAAACTTAATTCCTTACAGAAAAGGTGACAAATGGGGATACTGTGATAAAAATAAAAAAATTATTATTCCTATAAAATACGACGAAGCGCGATTATTTTTTGATGGGGTTGCCCACGTGAGTTTAAATAATAAATCGGGATTCGTTGATACAAATGGAATAGAAGTGGTTCCGTTAATATTTGATATTGTTGATCCTATAATAATTGGAATTGAAATAATTGATTATACAAAACCATATTTTTATGAAGGGTTGGCAAAGTATGAGCAAAATAGTAAATATGGGTTTATTGATAAAAACGGGATAAAAGTTATTCCGGCAAAATTCGATCGAGTAGAAGATTTCAAAGATGGACTTTCAAAAGTAGAAATAAATGAAGCCATGGGTTTTATTGATAATAATGGTAGGGAGGTTGTACCCGTGAAATATGAACTTGTTTGTGATTTCATTGAAGGTCTCTCAAGAACCGAATTAAATGGGAAATGGGGTTTTGTTGATAAAAAAGGCAATCAAATAATTTCTTTAAAATATGATTATGCAGAAGATTTTAGAGAAGGATATGCAGAGGTTAAATTAAATAATAAGTCCGGATTTATAAATAAAGAAGGAATCGAAATTATAGATTTCAAATATTGCAATGTAAGTAGTTTTAACGAGGGGTTTGCGATAGTAGATACACAAGAAATTCAAGAGATACGAATGGAACAATTGATGGAAAATTGGAATGATATAAAACCAAAACGTGGGATTATAAATAAGCAAGGTGAAGAGGTTGTTCCCCTTAAATATGATAGGGTATGGTATTATCATGAGGGGCTTGCATTGGTTAAATTAGATAATAAATACGGATTTATTAATAAAAAGGGTGAAGAAGTTATTTCTTTAAAATATAACGATGCAACAGGTTTTAAGGAAGGCGTATCATGGATTAATGTGAAAAATAAATGGGGATTGATTGATGTAGAAGGAAATGAATTAGTAAGTGCTAAATATGACCATTTTAAGAACTTCAAAGAGGGGTTAGCGGGTGTCGCAATAGGAGAGGGAGATCCTCAAGAAGGAACTTGGGGGGTTATTAACAAAAATGGTAGAGAGGTTGTACCAGTAATGTATGAATATGTTTATGATTTCAGCGAAGGTTTTGCTGTTGTCAAATTCAATGGTAAGTGGGGATATATCAATCAAGAAGGTAAACAAGTTACGCAAATAAAATATTCCATTGCAGAATCGTTTTGTAGTGGATTCGCTATGGTTGAAATGAATGAAAAGTGGGGGTTTATTGATAAAAAGGGAAACGAAATTGTTCCTTTAAAATACAATTCCGCGTCTAATTTTTTCGGCGGCTTAGCAGAAATTGAAATTAATGGGAAAAAGGGATACGTTGATAAAACCGGCACTGAATACTGGGAAGATTAAGATAAACAACTTAATAATATATAAAAATTCATTATACATAATTTTAAATTGATTAATCAAAATATGAAAACAAGAGTGTTCATTTTTCTGTTTAGTTGTATCTTGCTTGTATCGTGCAATAAAATAAATCCGAAAAAAGAGAATAACAGCATTAACATTAACCCTGTAGATTCATATAAAGTACTAAAAGAGAAAGAACTCGAGATAAGAGAAAGAGAAATTGCTTTAGAAGAAAAGAAATATGCAGATGCAATAAATCAAGAGCAGCAAATTGATGAAACAAAGTATAAAACATATTTCAATTCAAGGTTTGATTATTCTGTGCAGTATCCCAGCAATGTGACTAAAAAGAGGGAAAGTGATAATGGTGATGGATGTACCTTTAAAATTTATAATGAATTTGAAATGAAGGTGTGGGGCAGCAATTTGCCAGGTGTATCAGGAGGAGACATATATTCTATTTACGAAGAAGAACTTTACAGTGGGGGTACTGTCACTTATAATACTATAAAAGATAATTGGTTTGTCGTATCAGGTTTGCGTAATAATGATGTGTTTTATACAAAACAATTCGTTTTAAACAGTGAATTAAAAGTGTTATATATTACTTATCCAATATCACAAAAAGATAAATATGACAAGTTTACGGAGAAAATATCAAAATCTTTTAAGAGTTTATGAATTTTAAGAAATAGATAATATTAATATTACGGTAAATTGAGAAGGTATAATTAATATTAGATTTTATTAATTTAAATGATATAACCATGAAAAGAACATTTCTAAATCTTGCCATAATGGTTATTTTAATAAATTCTTTTTTAGTTACAAATGAGGGTCTGGGGCAATGGGAACAATGTGACGGTATTTATGGTGGAACCGTATATTGTGTTGCCGTATTTGGAAATAATATTTGGGCTGGCACGCGACCGGGGGGTGTCTATTTATCAACAAATAATGGTATCTCATGGTACAAATCTGCACCATATGTAGCGCGTTCTATTTTAGCAGTTAATAATAATATTTATGTGGGAACCGGAATAGGCGCATATTTATCAACTGATAATGGTACTTCATGGGAAAAATCAGATTTGACCGAACGAGCCGTAAACAAACTTGCATTCAATGGAAAAAATATTGTTGCAGGAACTGATAAAGGATTATACTTTACATCAAATAGTGGTTCGAACTGGATTCTTTTGGGGTTTTCTGAAGATATAATCCTTTCATTAATGTATAAAGATAATACTATTTTTGTTGGGACAGGGAAAAATGGGCTTTTCGTTTCGTCTAACAATGGAATAATATGGAAGCACATTGGGTTTAAAGGCAAGAACGTTCATGAAATTGCACAAAATGATTCAAATATTTTTGCTGTCTCAAGTGATTTATTTAAGTCCTCGAATAAAGGTAAAACATGGAAATTAGTTAATGATAATTCAGATTTTCAGAAAGGTTTTATTTCATCGTTATTAGTTATCAATAACAATGTTTTTGTAGGAACGCATATATACGGTGTTTATCATTCAGCCAACAACGGAAGAGATTGGGAAAAAACAACATTAAATAATGAAACGATTCTTTGTCTTTCATCTCAAAACGAAAATATTTTTGCAGGAACCACAGCAAATGGTGTTTATCATTCCACAAACTATGGGGACAGTTGGAATCAAACTCCATTAAATAGGGGAATTATTAATTCAATATTTTTTAAGGATAACAATATCTGGACCGGTACTGAGCATGATTTTAGAAACTATCTATCAACAAATAATGGTTTTAGTTGGGAAAAGATGGATTTTAAAGAACACATTTTATCATTTGCAGCAAATGATGCATATATTTTTGCGGGAGTTCACTTAAACGGCGTTTATTTAACTTCAAACAACGGTAACTCATGGATAAGTACAACTTTTAATTATCAAACCGTATTATCTTTAGCAACAAACAATAATGATGTTTATGCAGGAACCAATATTAATGGTGTTTATTTTTCTACAAATAATGGTGAAACATGGGAACATTCATCTTTAAGAAACAAAAAAGTTAATTGTATTAGTATAATTAGCAAAAATATCATTGCTGGAACTGATGATGGTGTATATATTTCCACAAATGATGGCACAAATTGGCGACAATATATAATGCAACAAATAAATGGGCAACCAGACATATTATCTCTTGCCATCAACAAAAACTACATTTATGCGGGATCTAATGGTAGGGGTCTATTTATCTCTTCAAATAATGGCATGACATGGTCGCAAACAAATTTTACTATATCTGTGAAATCTTTGGCCATTTACAATGACATAATATTTGCAGGAACTATTAATGATGGAATTTATATTTCCAAAGATAATGGACTAACATGGGTACCCAAAAACCAAGGATTAAGTAAATTTACAAGCATAAATTGTTTGATAATATCTAATAATTATATTTACGCAGGTACTGATTCTTACTCTGTTTGGACCCGAGAATTAAATAATATAATTAGTGAAAAAGATTGAAAAATATTATAATGAACCTCCCCGTTGCAAGCAACTGGGTATCTGGTTGATTTACATTATAAAATTTCGCAGCAAGCTGTGGGGAATTATACCCTGAGTGATTTAAAATATAAGTAGAGTCGCATAAGTTTATAGAAATATTGTGACAAAGCAAATTTGTAAAACAAAGGAAACAACTAATATACAAAAGTACTGAAATAAAGCGGGAAAGGTTTGACTGGGTTTTAACACAAATTATGGATATGATTTGTGAATTACTAAATCTGTTAAAGTAATAGATAAAGAATATGATGATTAATATCTATAACAGGATATTTTAAAACCAATAAATATTTTTGATATGAAAAGAACAATTGTAATTGTCGTTATTTTCTTAACAATGTCTACTAATAATTGCGCTCAAACAAGTGAAGAAAGTTGCAAAGGACTATTAAATTTTTATAATGCAATGATGGAAAAATACCCATCAAAAATAAATGCGGATAGTTATATTGATCGAGGAGGGTGTTATCTATGTTTAAAGGAATATTCCAAAGCACTTTCAGACTTTGATAAGTCTATAGAGTTAGAATCATACCATGCTAGAGCATATTATTGCAGAGGATTAGTTTATTATGAATTAAATGAATATACAAATGCCTTATCAGAATTTTCTAAAGCAATTGAAATAAACCCTAATTATGGTGAGGCGTATTTCAATCGTGGAACAATATATTATAATTCAGGGAATACAACTAATGCCTGCGAAGATTGGGTAAAAGCATATAAATTAGGATTGGGTGAATCGAAAGAATTACTTAATCAATATTGTAAATAATAAAAATTTTGCAAAGATATAAATCGGTTTTTGGGTTGTTAATAATACGAACCTTTAAATCATGATTATACATTCGATATTAATTAAATTTCGGTAGAAATTATAAGTTGAGTCGCATAAGCCTTTAGAAATATTTTTGACTAAATATGTTTAGAAAAAAAGAATCAACTAATATACAAAGTAATAAAATAAAGCGAGAAATAATTGAGAAAAATTTTATTGAAAAGTTAATGTCGATAGGAAAAGATGCAAAACTGAAATAAAGTGATGCATGAGATTTTATTTGTTTTTATTAAAAATGAATTGATATTAATTTATAAGGAGTTATATATATATGAAAAAACATTTTATTATGTTGTTGTGTTTAATATTTGTAGTTTTATATGGATATAGATTTTTATTAGGTGATGATTACAAGGTAAAACACTATAACATTAAAACCGAAAGTACTAAAGCCCCGTTAAAGCAAACATCTCGACCTAATTTCTTTCTTGGTTATTTTTACAATGGTCATGGTTTTATTGATGAAACAAATGAATATTTAGATGATATGTCATCCAAAGCAAACAAATACTTCAGAGTTTGGGATAACAGTTCAAGTAATCCAATAAAGATAAATAGTAAAAATTACGGGGAGTACAAAGTATTTACTAAACTTATTGACGCTTTTAAAGGGGAGACATTGTTCAATATTGGTGATGTGGCTTTTATAGCTACATCATTAGGTACTTATAAATCATATCTTAAAGGATATGCTTTGTTAACTCGGGGAATGGGTTTAAAATTATATGATTATTTTGAGTTAGAAGGATTTGCAAAGAAGAAAATTAAAGATAATGGAAATTTGATATTATTATCAACCGAATCCAATGTGTCTAGTATAAATTACGGTGAAGTTGACCAAACAGAAATTAAAAATTATTTAAAAAACTTAAGGAAGAACTTGGTTTTTCTTGATAATAGCGCAATGAACAACAAATTTGCACAATATTCAGAAGAAATTAAAGTATTTAGAGGTAATGATTCAGAATCAAACGAAATATATTTTGGTTCATATGTTTATAGTTATGAAGATGGTTTATTTGCAAACGCCGTTTTTGTATTTGATAAAAATGCGAATGTTTTAAAGACATTTAAAAAATTTAATGCACCAAGTAAAAAAGATCTAAAATCTCACTCTTACAATAAATATGGTGAATGTTATAAAATCATTGCAACGATTGATATCAATTTAGACGGTATTAACGAAGCAATAATTGAAAAAGGATATTATGAAGGGAGAAAGTATGAATTATGGGGTTATGAAAATAATAAATTTGTTAAAATAGCTAGCGGACTTGCCGAAGGGCTTTAGTGAATAATAATATAAACATATATTTTAATAATCATGCAAACAATTATTTTGAAGATGTTTAGAGTCTTAATTGTATTTACAGTAATTTCATTTTCTGCGAATAATCATTTATATAGCAATGAGGACGATAAATATTATATCAGATCAACAACCCACATTGAATATTATGATAATAATCAATTAGTGTCAGTACCTATATGTCTTAGGACATTAAAAAAAGATTTAGTTATAAAACCCGTAAATGATAATGATAGGGGGGCAGGAATAACAGACAATAGCACCTTATTGTATAAATCAAATACTTGGCAGTTAGTTTTATCGCCAGGTACTTCCGGGGAATCAATCACTTATCTTGATAATATGTATCTCGTTGAAGGAGAATTACATGATGGTGTTTTACATAGTGCTTCTCTTAATTTATCAGCACCTGAAGAGAAACTTTTTATTTACTATTTCCAATATGCAACCAGTAGTATGGAAGAAGTATATGTCTATTATTATGACGTTAATATGCATAGTTTAAATCCGATAATATTTCAGGACTTTAACAATGAAAAGAGCGAATCTGTTTGTATATTAGCTAAAACTCTAGATCAAGTTGACATATCTCCAATAAATGAATCAAAAGCAAAAAAATATAAAATTGACGTATCAAAGCAGTCATTTTTCTCTCGAGAATTTTGGGTGGGTACTCCTAATTTTTTGGTATTCAGTTTTTGGAATTTTATTGAAGACAGTTATACTTTTGAAAAAATATACAGAGAAGTAATAAATCAAGAGACTGGTAAATTGATTAAGAAATATAGGAGATAGAAAAACCCTGTTCGAAACTCTGAAATGTAAAATCAGATTTATTTAAACAAAAATATTAAAGCCAAATACATGTGATATTTCCCTTAAAAATATATTTACTGATTATATACCTCACAAATTATTTTGTTGCTTATTATCCCATTGCGGTTGATTCAAATGAAACAAATAACGATGATAGACCCAAAACAATTTACTTTGATTTATTTAATAAACGGAAATATGAGCAGCACGGCAACTTAAATGTTATAAAAGCTTTCGAATTTTTATTCCCTGGAAATATTGAGAAAAGAGCCGGTAGCGACAATGACGTAAAAATAGAATCAAATTGGTACTCTAAATACGGATTTGTTGCAGACACTTCATCGAATATTGTAAGAAAAGAAAATGATTATGGCTCCTATGAGGAATATGAATCTTATTGCGAAGAGAACAATACTATGGTTGAGGGGCATTATTATGTAACAACATATCTCGGCAAATTAGATTTCAAATGGAAAAGGAAAGAATATAAATATTTGTTTTTTACAACCTGCTTTGACCCAATTTTTGCAAGCCGTTTGGATGACGGAATGCTGGGATTTGCAAAATATCGAAAACACAAGGAAAAATGGATATTGGATGATTTTAAACCGGCGATATCCGCATTTGGATATTATGGATATGCTACAATGCCAAGAAAAATTATTCCGTTAAATGAAAGTGAAATTGCTTTTTATGGAAGGGTAATTAGTGATGATGGTCCAAGATCTGATGATTATGACCCTCGGCATAGCTATTCTTTTCTTCTAGTTAAAAAGGGGAAACAATATAAACGTATTTTGATAGAAGGCTGTACTGATTTAATTGACGATAATTCAAAAATTGGAACTTTATGGAAATCGAACATTAAAACTGACACTAAATCCAAATCAAAAGGATTTTATGATATTATATTAGAAATCAAAGGGGTATATGACCCTGAACATCTTTCAGGTTGTGATTATGAACTGCTTTTGAAAAATAAAAGCAAACATAATTTTAAACTGGTATTACGATTTAAATATAACGGTAAGGAATATGTGAAAGCGAAATCAGAGGTGTTTGAATATTAATTAAATTATTAAAAAATTATTTGATAAGATACGAAACTATAATAACAAAATGTTGGTGGATATAGTCTTACGGTGAAATAACCAAATTTTCTAAAATAAATATCAAAGGAAGATAAAAAATGAAACAAGATAACACATTTATGATTTTAACTTTAATGTTTGCTGCAATTTTTACTTTTTTTAGAATTGGCGATTCGTTTTCGCAGGTAACCGACTATGACGGTAACACATACAAAACCGTTACAATTGGGACACAAGTATGGATGGCGGAAAACCTCAATGTGGAACACTACCGAAATGGGGATGTTATTCCTCATGTAAAAAATTATAAAGATTGGAATAAATTGAGAACTGGAGCTTGGGTTTACTATGATAACGACACTGATAACAGTGAAATATATGGAAAACTTTACAACTGGTACGCAGTAAATGACACGCGTGGATTGGCCCCTGAAGGATGGCACATACCAAGTGATGCAGAGTGGACACAACTTACTGATTATCTTGGTGGAGTAAATTGGTATGATGATGCCTCAAATTATTATATAATAGAGAACGCGGGGGGTAAACTTAAAGCCACAACGTTATGGCAAAAACCAAATTATGGGGCAACAAATAGAAGTGGATTTACAGCATTGCCAGGTGGACTCTGTTATGATGATCAAGGTTGCAGTTATATAGGCGATGTTGGTTTTTTCTGGACATCCTCGGAATATGGTAATAAAAGTGCTTGGGAACGCAGGATAGAATCAATTTGGGCAAGGGTGATACGCACCAACCTAGCCCCTAAGGTAACCGGGATGTCTGTGCGTTGCATTAAGGATTAAGTGATTGTTTAACAGTTATGATTTTTCTAGTTATGGGAGCAACATTAATCTAATAAATGGATACTGAAAGCAAATGAAGCTCTCCGTCGCAAGAAGCGGAGTATCAAGTTGATTTAAATTACAAAAACTTTTGCGACAAACTGCGAGGAATTATACCCAAAGTGATTAAATTATATGTTAAAAATATTTTAACTGAATTTCTACACCTCAAGCAGCGGGTATCTTTTAATTTATATTTTAAAAAATTTCTCAGCAAGCTACTGAAAATTATAACCTTAGTGAGATAATATCCTTGTTCAACCCCTGCGGGGTTGTTTTAGTTTGTACTTTTTAATACAAGCTTCGCCCAAGGTTATTTACTTTAAATCCCTTCTAGAATTCTTTCATTAAAAAGAAATAGGGTGTATAAAAAATAAAATGTCAAATAAGATATAACGTCAATACCTTAAACAAACAGTTCGATGGCATTTTTAAAAAGAAATAAGGTGTATAAAAAGTAAAATTTCAAATAAGATATAACGTCAACACCTTAAACACACAGTTCGATGGCATTTATAGATATAAAGCTTTAACTTAGTGGAGAGGGGTTTACCCTAAAGGATTAAAATTGGAATGGCAGACAGAATAATAGACCTGATAATAGGAATAAAGGGCAAATGCCTCGATAAGGAAGAATCAATAAGGCAGGAATTTAATCTATCTCCTGCCGA
>JBHELA010000129.1:0-5194 GCA_041859005.1 Ignavibacteria bacterium | reverse complement strand
AAAGGCGCTTAAACTTAATTCCGAGAGCTTTGATTCATATTTCGGACTGGGGTCATGCTTTTACAACATGAACCAGTATGAGACTGCGCTTGACTTTTTTAAAAAGGGGCTTGAAATAAATTCGCATCATGCACAATTATGGTATTCAAGGGCTGACACAGAGTATGCGATGAATTTGCTCGAGGAAGCAAATGCAAGCTACGAAAAAGTTCTTGAACTTGAACCCGATAACTTTGAAGCAATCTTTGACAGAGGATGCCTTCAGCTTGATACATATTTGTTCGATGAGGCGCTTAGTTCTTTCAACAGAGTAATAGAACTGAAACCGGATTGGACTGAAGTTTATTATGAAAAGGCAAAACTGTACTTCCTTCTGGAAGATATGGATAAGGCAGTCGAAATGATTGAGAAAGCATTTACCATAAAACCGGAGGACAGGGTCGAATATAACTTAGAAAATGACTGGGAAAAAATAATTGAGTTCCTGGTTAACAGGCAGTAAGAAGCACGGCTCAGCCGATAACTACAAACAAAGAAAAATTTTACCACAGAGACCCACCGAGATGGTCACAGAGCTCACAGAGAAAATGCATGAAATACAATAAGGACAAGAAAATTTTACAGCAGAGAAATAGCAGAGGAAATAATAAATTATGTTTCGAAAAGATTTTACCGCAAGGGTCGCAAAGAAGGCAAAGGTCGTTCTCCGCGGCGAATCTTCGACAAAGAGAGCATAAATAATTATTTATTCTGTTGGAAAAATATAGAAAATCAGAAAGTTTTAGTTTTTAAAAATTTTTGTTTTAACAACAACATTTTGGGGAAAAGAAGCACTCAGGATTTCAGCCTAACGTCGAACAACTGTTTATTCTTAATCTGGATTATTCTCTTATCACTAAATTTTTTGACGATATCGAAATTGTGAGTTGCCATCATGACGGTAGTTCCAGTTTTATTAATATCATTCAGGAGCTTCACAATATCAAGAGCAACGAAGGGGTCAAGGTTTCCTGTAGGCTCATCGGCAAGGAGTAGAATAGGTTCAGTTATCATAGCTCTTGCGATAGCTACTCTCTGCTGCTCTCCGCCCGAAAGGTCATAAGGCATCTCATTTACATATTCCATTAGTCCGAGCTTTGCAGCTATATCAAAAACTTTCTTCTTAATCTGGTCTTTTGTTACGCTTGCGATGTAGAGCGGGATTGCAATATTCTCAAAGATATTTCTGTCGTTAAGCAGCTTAAAATCCTGAAAGACTATTCCTATTTTTCTTCTTAAGAATGGTATTTCGCTTTTGTCGATATTAACCGAGCTGTAATCATCAAAATTTACATCTCCACTTTTTGGTTTCGCATCAAAGTAAATTAACTTCAGCAGGGTTGTCTTGCCGATTCCGCTCTCGCCAACAAGAAAAACAAACTCACCTTTGTTAATAACCAACGAAGCGGAATTGAATATATCTTTAGTTGAATACGAAAAGTTAACTTTATTGAATGTGATAATCATTTAACGGATAATTTTGCAGCGAGTTTAATGGCAGATATAGTGCTCTCAGTATTTGCGATATTTTTTCCTGCAATATCAAATGCTGTTCCATGTGTAGGTGAAGTTCTGATAATCGGCAATCCTGCGGTCAGGTTAACTCCACTACCTTTTGAAAGCAGTTTAAAAGGAATCAATGCCTGGTCGTGATAAGCCCCTGCAACTGCATCGAAGTTCTTATAAGCACCCGAGCCGAAAAAACCGTCTGCTGGGAAAGGACCTGAGACATTATAACCTTTTCGTGCCATGTCTTTAATTACGGGTTCGAGCTTAGTCTTCTCCTCGTAACCCAGAAGTCCGCCGTCACCGGAATGGGGATTTATTGACAGCACAGCAATTCTTGGAACCGGGATTTTAAAATAATTAACAAGGGTATTATGAAGAAGGAGAAGATTATTCCTTAACACCGATTTTTCAAGTTCTATAGAAACTCGTTTTAAAGGTATATGAATTGTAACAGGTGTAATAATCAAAGATTCAGAATACATTATCATAATCGTTTTCGCGCTGCCAGTAATGGCTTTCAAGTATTCCGTGTGTCCGGGAAATTCATAGCCGCCGAGGTTGAAAGATTTCTTTGAAATCGGAAGTGTAACCAATGCATCAAATACATTTCTGAGGCAGAGTTCAGTTCCTATATGAACGGCATCTCCAGATATACGTCCTGCTTTTTTATCAGTTTTCCCCACTTTAACTCTTATGTTCAGGTCGGGTATATTAATAATAGACTCCCTCGAAGGCATTTTAATTTTAAGGGTGTTAGAATAATGCTGGATGACAGATTCGGGAATGATTATTTTAAGCTCGTACAAGGAGTTTAGAGAACTATTATTCAGTATCTTTAAGGCAATTTCAGGACCTATACCATTCGGGTCACCGCAAGTTAGTACAATTTTCGGTTTAGACATAAACAACTACTTTCCGCTTTTCTTTGGAGCTTTATTAGTTAATTTCGGTTTATTTGCAGTCTTTGGTTTCTTAGATACTTTCTTTTTTACTGTAGTCTTTTTATACACAAAATCCTCGGGAACGTCGGTAATTTCTGCATCTCCCCAAAGACCTTCAAGATTGTAAAACTTCCTCGTTTCTTCCATAAATACGTGTACAACAACGTCAACATAATCAATCAGTATCCAGGTCAGCCCTGTATAGCCTTCATCGCGCCATGCACTTTCTCCGGCTTTCTTTGTTTCCTGCAGGATATTGTCAGCTATAGCTTTCACCTGCATTGTTGATGAAGCAGAACAAACAATAAAATAGTCGGTTACTGAGGTTTTACCCTCAAGATTAATTATTTTTATATCTGTACCTTTTTTCTGAAGTATTAAATCAGCGATGAAGTAAACTAACTCTTTAGATTCCATTAATTATTTTTAGTTTTATCAGTGAACGGTTTTAACTCTGTATAATCCTTGCCGATAATCACAGTTGCATCGATGTATTTCGTCTTATCAATCTGTTGAACAACATTTCTGTGGCTTACTCCTACGGCATCAGCAACGCGCTTAGCTTTGCTGATATCACCAATGACGTCAAGCACCATGGTTTTTTCAACTTCAGCCTTGTAATTTCCCATATCGACAACATCGAAGCCTTTAGTCTTAAGATAATCACGGAATCTTGCACCAATCCTGTTCTCACCGGTTGCGTTTAGAATATTTATCTGTATAGAAAGGTTAGGCTGATTTGTTATTTGTTTATTAGTAGTATCGCCTGACTTATTATCACCCCTCGGACCTGAGGTGTTCATAATCATCGAGTAAGCAAGATATATGCATAAAGCTGTGATGACTATAATTGATATGTTTAAAGAGTAATTTAATAAATTTTTCTTAAAGTCAGAATTCATGTTTATAAAATTATGGAAGCAAAAATTGCACTATCTGTACATTCTGTCATAAAAGTAGGGATTGTATCGGTTATACGGATCATAAAAACTTGACTCGTCAAGATGCCTGTATTCAAGTTTAATGAAAGAATTTTCGGATACTTTGTAGTCAACAGATAACCTTGAAAGTGATATTCCGTTAAGGTCATCCTGCAATCCTTTCGCGTATGAAGAGCCGAATGATGAGCTGACGTAGGGTGCGTATTGAAGTTTTATATCAGCTGCAATGTTGATTCTGTCGGAAACTTTATAATTCATTGAATTCACGTAAGAAGTAACCGACATATTTCCGTATCTTGAGCTAAGCATTGATACCTGAAAGCTATGGTGCATAGAAAAATTCTTTGGATTAAATATTCCGAGTATAAGATTATTAGTAGTTTTGTTTATTTTATTTCCGTCTTCGGGTCTTTTGAACTGAGAATAAGTAACCGAATTAATTATAAAGACTAACGCTATTAATAAAACAAGTTTTTTCATAGTTATAATAGTGAATTATGTGTAAAATATCAAATTTAACATAAAACAGCAAGGAAAGATTAAATATTTGATTTTAATAAAAGTATTTTGTATGGGACGATACAAAAATTAGTGTTGCATTTTAATAGAATTACAGCTAAAATTGAATAAGAGTTCAAATTAATTGATTTTCAAATCAATTGATTTAATTGTTTTACTGAAATTATTTTAAAGCAACTTTTTTTAAACTACCTTAAATGAAGGAGAAAAAATTTTGAGAAAGATTTACCCGCTATTAATTTTAGTGTTGTTATTAATGACAACAGGTCTTGCTTTTGGGCAACACACACAAGTTTCACCTTATTCTTTTTCAACACCAGTCGATCTTGGGCCACAATGCTCTGGAGGACAGATTCACGACGATGGAGTCGCAGAAAACGGATATGGATGGAATGCTTCTGCAGGAAATCCAAGTGGATTCTGTTCTAAGTTCATTCCTACAGTTCACCCATACAAATTTTCAAAGGTATGCTTTGCTTTTACCAGATTAGGAACCGGTGTCCCCAATTGGACTTTTAAATTAGTTATGTGGAAAAGTATTAATGGTATGCCCGGACCAATTATGGACTCAATGACGGTAACTGCGAGCGGGCTGCCAGTTTGGCCTTCAGTATCATTTTATGATTTTGAATTACCAACTAACTGGGCACAAGTAACCGGAACTGATAGTGTGTTTATTGGATTATTTACAGATCCAAATACTCAAACCGGGGTATTCATTGGTGCAGATGAGAGTGCGACTACTGCGTTATGGCCCGGATGGGCAACAACAGCCGCTGGTCCATGGACTAATCCAGCTGATCCAACTTTATGGCCGACGTATAGAGCTTTTATGATCAGAGCAGAGGGTCAAAGTGCAGACGCAGGTGCACTTATGCCGTTTAACCTTACATCACCAGCTGCAGGTTCAACTATTACATCAATCCCGGGCTCTTCAACTCCTATTACGATTACATGGGATACCTCAAGAGCTGCAGCTACATACAAATGGATTTACGGTACAGCTTTACCGACAAGACTACACACGATTGCAGCACCGACTAATTCAATCACAATGACACTTGGTCAGTTAGACGTACTTCTTGGAACTCTTGGACTCAATCAGGGTGACTCACTTTCGGGTTCATGGGATGTATGGGCATTCAGAAATAATGCTCCTACGAATGATTCACTGAAATCAGCAAACGGTCCGAGAACATTGAAATTAAAAAGACAGAAACCTGCATTAACACCGTTCGCTCTTGT
>JBHELA010000274.1:0-2662 GCA_041859005.1 Ignavibacteria bacterium | reverse complement strand
CTTTCCTGATATTTTCGTGTAATTATTATCGGTGATTTGGACATTGAAATATCTACAAAGTTTCCGATAGGTATCGGTTTGCCCTGCGAATTTATAACGGTTAATTTTTTAATATCATCAATATTATTTCTGTAATCTTCTGAAAGCCTTACGAGTATATTATACTGATTGCCGGTTTTCGGGTCGCTGAATAAAGAAGCTACAGTACCGCTCATGCTTGTTGCGATTGTATTTGAAATCTGAGAAACGCTTATGCCCAGTGCGCCGGCTTTCACACGGTCAACAGTTATTTTTGCTTCAGGAAGGTTATTCTCCCTGCTGATTCTAACGTCAGTAGTGCCGGGAGTTGATTTAATAACTTCAAATACCTGCTTCGATAATTTATCAGCATCATCAAAATCATACCCCAGAATCGCAACGTCAATCGGTGCTGATGAGCCGAAGTTAAGGAGGAATCTGAGGAATCCAGAAGGATTCATGTAAAAATTGGCACCTGCAATTTCCTGCACTTTGGGTCTTAGAGATTTTATAATTTCAAAGACATCTCTTTTTCTTTCGGCTCTCGGTTTGAGTGATATCTGTACGCTTGCCGAATGGCTTCCTGCGTTTCCGCCGAATGAACTTCCGCTTTTTGCGTTGGGAACACCTATATCGGATGTAATGGTATTAGCTTCAGGAACATTTTCTTTTACTATCTGCTCAACCTTTTTTACGACAGCCTCTGTCATTTCAATCCTTGAACCTACGGGTAAAAGAATATTTATATTGAATTGATTCTCGTCGGTATCAGGAAAGAACTCTGTTCCTATAAATTTAAACAATCCGAATGAAAGTACAGAAAATATAAATATGCTGATAAGTACTAATTTTCTTTTTCTAATACAATAAGCAAGTGAACTTTCATACAAGTTATCTAACTTATCAAAGAAATGCTTTGTTTTTATCTGGATCTTGTCTGAAAGCTTTTTGGAATCAGGGTTAACTTCCCTTTCACCTTTTAAAGCTTTGTAGCACATTAGGGGCGTAACTGTTCTTGACACAAAGAACGACGCAAAAAGCGATACCGAAATTGTAACGACAAGAGGAATAAAAAGTAACTTTGCTATTCCCGTTAAAAATACAACGGGTAAAAACACAATTACGGTTGTTATGGTTGAAACAAAAATCGGTGAAGCTACTTCCGTGGCGGCTTCCAGAGTAGCCGTTAATTTGCTAACGTTCCGGCTTTGCATTGAGGTGTAATGCCTTGAAATGTTTTCAAGCTCTACAATGGAATCATCGACAAGCCTTCCCACACCAAGTGCTAACCCGCCGAGAGTCATTATGTTCAGGGATATATCACCAAACCTGAAGAAAATAAAAGTAACAAGTATTGAAAGCGGTATTGCAATAAAAATTATTACTGTACTACGAAGATTTCTCAGGAAGACAATAATAATTATTATCGCAAACATTGCTCCGAGCATTCCTTCTTTAATGAGCACGTTGATTGAATCTCGTATATAATTGCTCTGGTCGAAGGCAGTGGAGGTTTTAACATTCGGAGGGACGTCGCGTAGAGTTTTTAATGCTTCAATAATTTCGTTTACAACTTCAACAGTGTTCGCACCGGGAGTTTTTTGTACTCTTAAGATTACGCCTTCATTTCCGTTTGTACGAATTTTCTGAGTTTGTTCCTGATAAGAGTCTGAAACTGAAGCAACATCACCAATTCTTATGGGTACACCGTTTACATTTTTAATTACAACATCAGCAATAGGCTCGACAAGATTGAACTGGCTTTCAGTTTTAAGCGAGAAATCAAACACTCCGGTTTTTATATCACCCGAAGGAAGAATTAGATTAGAAGCGCTGATTGCCTGAACAACCTGCTGAACCGAAAGGCTTGCTGCTTCTACACGGTCTCTGTTTAAAGTAACCTGTATTTCCCTGATTTTGCCGCCGATAACATTAGCTGCTGCAACGCCCGGAAGATGTTCAATCTGAGGCTGAATATTATTATATGCAATGTCATAAAGCTGACGCTGATCCATGTCACTGCTTAATGCAATTGATATTATCGGGAAATTAGTAATATCAAACTTAACTACCTGAGGCTGTGAAACTCCGGTTGGCAGTATGTTTAAAACACGGTTAACTTTTTGAATTATATCAATCAAGCCTTCGCTTGTATTAGCATCCCAGTTAAAATAAATTCTAACCTGTGATACGCCTTCTTTAGTTGTTGATTGAATGTAATCGACATCACTCGTTGAGCTGACAGCCCTTTCCAGAGGGACTGTAACGCTTTGTTCCATGTCAAGAGGACCTGCACCGCTGTAATAGGTAATAGCAGTAACGCTTGGGATTTGTATATCGGGAAGCATATCTATAGGAAGCTGTCTGAACGAAACAAGCCCAAGAACAAATATGGCTAATGAAGCCATTAAAGTTGTTATAGGATATTTAAGCGCAAGTCTGGTCAGCCACATACTATTTCTCTGCTATTTTAACTTTTGCCTTATCGCTTATAAGTTCTTGCCCAACCTTGACAACTTTCTCACCTTCATTTAATCCGCTGATTATTTCAGTCTCATTATTTGCTGAGATACCAGTTTCTACAAATTTCTTTATAGCTGTTAAGTCTTCAATAACATAAACGAAGTGTTTATCTTCTTCCTTT
>JBHELA010000265.1:0-2684 GCA_041859005.1 Ignavibacteria bacterium | reverse complement strand
GAAATGTATAGATTCTTAAAAAACGAAACTAATGAAGAAATAAGAAGAAAAGCTCTTATGGCATGTCCTTTCGAGCATACTACAATAATGTTTTTAAAGGATGCTGCTATCTCAGTCGGTTTATACAAAAATTATAGAGTCTGTGAAGACTGGGACTTCTTTCTCCGGCTGGGCTTAATAGGAAAGTTTTATAATTTTAATTGTCACTTTGCGAATTATCTTCAATCGGGAGTAAATATCTCTTTGAATGACCAGTCACTTGTAGCTAAAACCGAATTGAAAATTATTCGTGAGTACAAAAAGTATTATCCCAATTATTTTGCTGGAACGTTAATTCATATAATTCAGTATTTATATTCATTCTTTCCGGAGATTTTGAAAAACAGGATTCAGTATTTTCTGCGTTATATTAAAAGAAAGTTTCTTTAAATTTCTTGTGCAGGCTTTTTATTAAGCTTTGATGTTATCTGAATATTATATTTAAAAAGATGTAATACCGTAAGTATAATTATTTTCAGATCCAGAAAAAGAGTTAGATTTTTCATGTAAAACTCATCATACCTAACCCTGTTAACCGCTGAAACATGGTTTTCACCTTTTACCTGTGCAAGACCTGTAAGCCCGGGCAGTATTTTGTTTATGCCTTTTTTATCTCGCAATTCGATAACGTCCGAATGATTATAAAGCACAGGCCTTGGTCCCACAAAACTCATGTCTCCTTTTAATACATTATATATCTGCGGTATCTCGTCAATACCCGTTTTTCTTAAAAGAGAACCGAACGGAACGAAATAAGACTCCGAATTGCTTAATGTGTTAATATCTTGAATGGGAGTATTGGCTCTCATGGTCCTGAATTTTGCCATCATGAAAAGGACGTTGTTTTTCCCAACTCTCTTTGACCAGTGTATAGAATGACCCTTCGAAGTTAATTTAATAAAAACTCCAATGATAATCATCGGAAGGATAAAGACAGTCAGAGATATAACCCCGATTATAATATCTAGTATTCTTTTTGTTTTACCGTATCCGTTAGTATCATTCAAATCTGATTAGCTGTAATGTTTTAATTTTTTTGCAATGGTTTTATACCACAATCCCGGCTGAATCAAAAAGTTTGTAGAAAGAAAACACTCCTGTGTGCAAAGGCATTTTGATTCCTGTATTCTGTTCCTTATGTTTATAGCATGTTCAGAATTCCATAGTTTTTCGAAATTAAAATTAAAATCTCTCAGGTTTCCGAAACTGTTATCCAGCATCTCGCACGGATAAACTGATCCGTCTCCGTAAACAACACCCCCTATTGAGCCTGCCGAACACCCTCCGCCCTCATACGTTCCTTCAAGTATCTCTCGAATCACATCCCTTCTAACCGAATTTTTTGCACTAATCCATTTTGCCGTTAAATGTCCACTGTGGCCTTTGTACGAACCATCCTTAATTCTGCAGTCTATTAAATCCTGAGCTTTATAATAGTTTTTATAATTGACAATCCCTGCGTTTTCGTCTCGTGTTTTACCTCTTGTAATATTTACCATCCACTCACCGTTTCCATGTACTTCTTTTATTATATCAGATATTTTTTCAATTTCAAATTGGTTTTCAGCTGAAACTGTAGTTATTACTCCAACGTCGAAATAGGAAAATTTCTTTTTGATTTTATTCAATTCCTTTATTGTATTTACTGCATTCCTGAAAGTTCCTTTTCTGTTCCTTATCTTGTCATGAGTTTCCTCGGTACCGTCGAGCGATACATCAACTCTGAAAGGTATTCCCTTATTATGCGAAAGTAAACTTCCCGTTTTTTTTAAAATTGCATCCGTATCAAATCCTGAGGTGGGTATCTGATATCTTACCACCTTTTTCTTCTTTGTGAACAGGCTTACTATTTCGGTAATATCATCACGCATAAATGCCTCGCCCCCCGTAATGCTTAGAAACAAAAGCTTGTTCACGCTTCCTGATATCCGTTCAATCTCGTTAAAAGAAAGTTCTTTTAATTTTATATTTTTATTCTTCCATTCTTCGTTGAACCAGCAATGATAGCACTTTGTCCAGCATTTATCCGAGACAAACAAAATAAGGTAAGGGGGTGTTTTTAAAATCTCTGAAAGTACGTTTGTCAGTATTTTATAAGCCTTTTCTCTCATTATAGTATTTAGTGTACTCCCTGCATGTAAAGAATCTTACGTCGTTAAACGATTTCATGAATTGTATCAGTTCGATGTTAGCTCTGTATCTGTCCATGCTTTTCTTGTTGTATAATTTATGCAGTGAATACCTGCTTCTTTCCCCTCCCGTTTTGTTGTCCTTTATGCAGCCTGTGTACTCCGAAAATTCATAAGTATGAAAGAGATAAACAATGGGCTTGCCCGTTTGCCTCGATTCCATGTGAAATAATTGAAACAGACTTTTCATAAATCCAAGTCCTGCAATATAAAGAACTCCGGAAATAAATGGCAGTATAAAACTGCTCAGAGGAATTTCAAGCAGTTTTAAGTTTCCTCTGCTGTATGGATTATCTTCTGAAGGATGATAAGGCGTTCTCGGAGCTGTCAGCCATCTTATATCACCTCCTTTTGAATTCATTAAGTCCAGTCTTTGCGGACACACGGAAGATTCCGTTGCATAACCTTCTTCAGCGAGTATCTTCTGAAGCACCGATGATGTTGACATCCACGGTC
>JBHELA010000211.1:0-2919 GCA_041859005.1 Ignavibacteria bacterium | reverse complement strand
AATAAAAAACAGATTTACAATTTGTGTGCAGGAGGTAAGTGCCGTGAAAATCAGCTATAAAAAATTATGGATCTTGCTCATTGAAAAAGACATATCCCCGGCCACGCTCAGAAAGGACTTGAACATTGCTCCCGGAACGATGACGAAGATGCGCCGAAATGAGGAAGTGGCTCTTTCTGTCCTATTGCGTATATGCGAATATCTGGATTGTAATATTGGTGATATTTGTGATGCAGTTAAAGTGGAGACTGAATAGTTAATACTTGTGTGGAGAAAACGGCGCTATAACCAACATACATACGAGGATGTGGTACTGTGGGTATATTCGATAAAATGATCAATACTGTTGCTAAGAAGGTTATGATTGATACAGCAGTAAATGCTGCGGTGAAAACAGTTGGCGCAGTAGCTGATTATAATAGCAAAAGGGAGTACATGGACTCTAAAATAATAAAAGTTCCGAATTCATCAAGCCATTATTTTGGCATGAACTATAAAGATGCTCAAGAAGAACTAACGGCATACGGATTTACCAATATTGCCCTTCTACCTAAAAGAGATTTGATAAAGGGTTGGCTTACAAAAGATAGTGCTGTTGAAGAGGTATCCATAAACGGGAAAACTGAATTTAAGGAAAAAAACAAATTCCCTGCCGATGTGAGCGTTGTAATAACATATCATACATTTCGAGATTCAAGATAAGGCAGCGTACAATTCTTGATAAAATGGAGGGACTACATATGGCTTACTGTTCTAATTGCGGAGCGCAAATAGCAGACAACACACAGTTCTGCCCTGAATGCGGCTCGTCGAACGCATTAGGCACGACGAATTCCGCTCAGCGACAGCAGGAATACGCCGGCAAGATACTCAAGTGTCCAAACTGCGGTGAAACGCTCAAGTCCTTCGAGGCGAATTGCCCTACCTGCGGATACGAGCTTCGAGGTTCACGGGCGACTAATTCCGTTCGAGAATTAGCATTAAAACTGGAGGCGGTAGAAAACAGGCGAGAACGTAACTCAACTCGCTCTCGCCGTTCTATGTTTGACTATAATGCGGTTTTGAATCCGGACATATCGAAAACAGACGAACAAAAAGCAACTATTATTAGTACTTTTCCTATTCCAAACACAAAAGAAGACCTTATAGAATTTATGGTTCTCGCTAGATCGAATATAGATATTAAATCCTATGAAAACGACATTCGTACAGCACCAAGAGTTGTATCGGATGCTTGGAAAGCCAAATTTGAACAGGCCTATGAAAAAGCTGAAGTTTCGTTTGGTAACGATCCTGAATTTCAGCACATTCAGACTATTAACCAAGAGCTGACCACAAACATTAAAAAGGCAAAAAGCAGTAATTGGAAAGTTGCCGGAATAGCATTTTTGGTTCTTGCCGCAGTTGTTACATTGATAACGGTAGCAGTAAACAAATCATCCTCGAATGACCGTGCCAGAGAAGTTGCCCGTTTAGAATCTATTGTCGTCGACGTTGAAGACTGTTTGGAACGCAGTGAATATAAGCTTGCCTTAATGAATGCCGAGTCAATAAAAACCGACAGTTATGATGAAGAAGTTAAAAGACAGTTTGATATTAAAAGAGAATATTTAATTAATAGGGTCATCGAGGAAGCCGCTGAAAACGGCGTTGAACTGCAGCGCACACAGCAGAATGATACTGATTAGCTCCTAATATTGGTCACCAGCAATTACAGAATTTTAAGCGTCAAAGAGCAATGCTTGGATAATTTGAAAGGAGAACATTATGCGTAAATTTATAAGTATTCTGTTAGTTTCGGTTTTGGTGCTAGGTCTTTCGGCTGGAGCACTGGCTGCCGGCTTCGAAAAGGTCGCTACACCGAGTCAAACAAAGTTCGTCATGGACGGTAAAGAGGTTACTTTTGATAAGGCATACACCATTGAGGATAGTAACTATATTCAGTTACGCTCAGTGGCCCAGATGTTAAACGGCACCAAGTCTCAGTTTAATGTTTATTGGGACGACACTCTTAAGCAGGCCATTATCGAGACTGGCGCGCCCTTTACAGGGATAAAGCCCGTCGTTGTAGAGAAAGATGACTACAAAATCGGCGACACCATTTCTATGAAGAGCACTGAGGTCACCATTACTAATGTATTTACAACCAATATGCTCGGCTCATCTAAAGCAAGCCCTGGCGAGATCTATTATGGTGTATCTTTTACGATTCTTGCTTCTGAGCAACCTTATTCTAATGTTGGGTTAGGCGTTTACAACTTTATTAACGGTATTATTACTACAAAAGGAGAACGATATGCCTCGTTTTCTCAAATAGAAGCAACCAAAATTGTTCTAAACCAAAAGGCCACTGGTACTATTTACTACACCATCAACCAAAGCGATCAGATAGCATCAATCCTTGTACAGGATGTATACGGCAACAGAGAAACCGTATCCACGTAAAACTAATTTTACTAAGATCAAAAATTGAGGAGAACAACCATGTCTGGAATTAAAAAAGCAGTATTTGGGGCTGGAATGTTCGGTCTTGGAGCCGTAGTAGGCTATTTTGTAAGCAAAAAGAGGCTCGAGGAGTCCTAATAAACGGAGCAGAAGGAGAATAATCATGGCACTCTTTAACAAGAAACCCGGCGGTTTTATGGACGAAATTCGTTGCGATGAGCCTTCATACTTAATTTGGAAGTGGCATCCGGCCGGATCGCAGCTAGGCGATAACAACAGAGAAAACGCTATTCGATGGGGCTCGTCTTTAAGAGTAAAAGATGGTGAGGTCGCCGTCTTCCTTTATAAACAACAAGATGATACAATGCAGGACTTCATTGTCGGCCCTTTTGACCAAACAATTAAAACTTCAAACTTTCCTGTTCTTGCAAGCATAGTCGGTCTGGCTTATGATGGCGGTACGCCCTTTCAGGC
>JBHELA010000399.1:0-9299 GCA_041859005.1 Ignavibacteria bacterium | reverse complement strand
GAAATAAGTTTTGTGCTATTCGAAATCTCTGAAGCATTGCCTGTTTTCAATACCTTCTTTACAGGGTTCTCTGATTTCTTTCCGGTTTTTGTGTCTATTGTAATAAAAAACTTACTAAGCGGTTTATTTTCTGCTTCCGCCTCCGTTAATCCCAACATGCTTTCAGCCATCGGGTTCATGCCTGTAATTCTTCCTTTTGTGTCAGTCGCTATAACTGCCTCCGCGATTGAATTTAAAGTAATGCGGAGATTCTCGTTTACGTTGTGAATTTTCTGCATGTTTTCAATTTTCTGAACTGTCTTTTCGCTGCTTTCTTCTTTGCTGATATTAGTATAATAAGAAACGAAGTAATCCTTTTTGACGTTGAATGCAGATACTTTAAACCACTTATTTTGATAGTTAGAAAAATGTTCAAATTCATATTTGCCATTCTTAACAGAAATTTTCCTGCAGAATGAACTTAAATCGAATTCCTTATTTAGTGCAAAAGGAAAAATTTCTGTGAATTTTTTGCCTATTACATCCTTTGCTTTTTTGCCGGCTATTTTCTCGAAAGCAGGATTCATTTCAACATATTCATAATCTATAGGCTTGCCTTTTTTGTCTTTAATTATTTTGTGATAAGCATAGCCGAATGGTGCATGCATTAAAATTGACTGGGGTAAACTAATATTCATAATTATAATGTTATATTATGATAGAGATACTCTAATTAACTGAATTTATATATTCAAATGTAACTTTTCTATACTTTAAATAGTGCATTCTTAAATTCTATTCTATCAAAGGTCTTCGCATATTTAAAAGAATTTAATCACAATGGGATAATTCCCGGCTGTTTGTAGCGAGATCATATAGTGTTTTAAACTTACTAAGTCCCGTAGGCCTGCCCGCTGCAGGCAGGGACTAAATATTTATAGCTATTGATTCCTGTGGTTTTAAAGTCCCATAGTGACTAAATATTTTTAGCTATTGATTTCTATGTTTTTAAAGTCCCGTCGGGACGACATAACAATATCAAAAACATTTATAAATCTCGAAGTCCCGTCGGGACGACATATTTGTTAATAAGATACCCCGCTGCTTGCGGCAGGGAGCATCTTTGCTAATTCCGGTTACAAACAACTAATTAGAGGGAAATAGCATCATTTAAAAAGTTCACTTACTTCATTACCGTAACAAGCAAATACCACAAAAATAAAGTTAAAAATGAAACGGGTATCCCCAATCCTACCATTAAGTTCGCAAGTTTAGGATTCAAATCATAAGTAACCGCCATCACAGATCCCATAACCATCGGCGGCATTGCTGATTCTATAAGGCTTACATCTATTTCCATTCCTCTTTGATTCATTACAACATAGTAAAGAAAATAAATTAATGCAGGTGCAAGAATTAGTTTGAACAGTAGTCCGATGGAAAGTTCTTTGAAAGGCAAATGTTTAAGCGAGACTTTCAGCTGCAGACCTACTGATAATAACGCAAGTATAACAATTAAACCGCCAAGTCTTTCAAGAATAAACGATGTTGTTTCATCATGAACATATCCGAATATTTTTAATACTATAGCAAAGATTGTTGCTATAAACGAAGGATAAGTGAGTATGTCTTTTATTATCTTCTTTGAACTGAACTCTCTTGATGAATAAAATGATGATACTATAACACCGAATGTTGCAAGTATTACGAAGCTGCCTGCTTGGTCAATTATTACACCCGTCTTAAGACTTTCATTTCCGAACATCGTAACTAAAACAGGGAATCCAACGAAAGATGAATTGCAGAGTCCGGCAGTCATAATAAGTGCACCCGTTGTCTGTTTTTCCCATTTGAATATCTTTCCCAGCAAAATAAAAAATCCTAACGCAAACCCAAACACAATATACATTGAAGCTGCAGGGTAAATAATCCGAGAAGTGACCTCAACCTGCGGAATATAAAGCAGTGCAAGCGCAGGAAGAGAAATATTAATTACAATAAAGTTAAGCACCTTATGAGCATCTTTCGGAAAAGAATTAATCTTTCGCAGTAATACTCCGGCAAGTAAACATATAAAAATTAAAATAATATTACCCATTGTTCAAATTAGCTATCATCTATCATAAATAAAATGAATATGAATAATCTCAGGATGAAATTATTTGTTCAGCATTTGCGTTTCAACATATAACAATAAAAATTAAAGGAGATAAAATAATACATGAAAATAGTAAAAATGTTATTCACAGTTCTTCTTGTCGTATTTATTTCGCTTAACTCTTTTGCAAAAGATCCTGGTGAAAAAGTTGACGATTTTACTATAGTAAATTATGACGGTACGCAGTATAATTTAAATAACGCACTTCAAAACGGGTATGTTGTCGTTATGTTCTGGTCAACCGAATGCCCGTATGTTCAGCCGTTTAATGACAGAATTAATAATTATGTCAATTCTTTCAACGGCAAAGGAATTACGTTTTGGGCGATTAATTCAAATACAACAGAATCTGTAGAAAGAGTTAAACAGCATTCAGAGGATAATAAATATATGTTCCCGATGCTTAAAGATGAAAACAGCTTAGTGGCAGACTTGTTCGCGGCAACTCGAACACCCGAAGTTTTTGTTCTTGGTAAGGATAGAACAATACTTTATCACGGCAGAATTGATGATAACAGCAATGCTGAAAAGGTAACTTCGAATGATTTAAATAACGCACTGAATGAACTTGTTGCTGGTCAAGAAATCAGCGTGAAATCAACAAAATCGTTTGGTTGCACTATTAAAAGGAAGGATATGTAATTATGAAAAGAATATTCTTGGTTATTATGATAGTGTTCGCTTTTGTAAATGTTTATTCGCAGACATTAGAATCTGTTAAATCAGTTGATGACTTGAAAGAAATACAAAACTCCGTAAATGGTAAAGTTGTACTTTATAACTTCTGGGCTACGTGGTGCAAACCTTGCGTTACTGAATTTCCGGAGCTTGTTAAACTGTATAAAAACTATAAAGAAAAAGATTTTGTGTTAGTTTTCATTTCTCTTGATGCAACAGATGAAATTAAAACAAAAGTTATTCCATTTCTCGAAAAGCATGGAGTTGATTTTGTTTCTTACATAAATGATTTTAAGAATCCCGAAGACCTTATAAATTTTTATGATAAGCAGTGGGAAGGAGCAATCCCTTCAACCTATATTTTTAATAAAAAAGGTGTGCTCAGTACAAAGTTTATAGGCAGTAGAGATTATGAATTCTTTGAGCAGGAAATTAAAAAACTATTAGATTAATATATAATTTCTTTATTGTCATAAATAAAAGGTGCAGATTTATTCTGCACCTTTTTCTTTAATACCAAAAGTTTTAAACTCTGTAGTTGTCTGCTTTCCAGCTCTTTATCGATTTCTTTATGTCTTCTTCTGATGTCCCTTTCTCTGCTGCATTCTTTGCTAATTCAATAAATTCCTCATCAGATGCAAACCTTAATCCTATAATTTGCCTTGTTGTCAGTCTGCTGTCAAGCGGCTTTCCCGTAAGGATGTAATGCCTGAAGTTTTCTTCTGTCCTTATTGCTCTGTCTTGTGCTTTAAGAGCGAAGCTCCTTGCAAAGAAGAAAACAAACATCAAAGATAATGATATTATCAGGAAAAACAGCCAAAGTTTCATTGACGCTCCCTGTCCTGCGGCATCTATAACATAATAAGCCGAAGAAACCACCATTATTACAATCATCGCAAATGTTATAACGTGATACATTATAACAAATCTCCTGTGATTGGAGTAATTCTGTTCTTTCATTTTTTAATATTTAATTTAGTGGAATATGTTTTTATAAGTTCAAAAGCGTTGTTAACATGTCTTTTTTCAACATTCGTCTGAGCTATAACGAGTCTCAAAGTATATCTGCCTGCCAGCTTTGTATGTGATAAATATATCTTACCTGTACTATTGAGTGTATGCATAAGCTTTTCATTTAAAATGTTAAGCACATCTTCATCATTTACGTTTTCGGGTTTATACCTGAAGCAAATTACATTTGCAATCATCGGTGCAAGTATCTCGAAATCTTTTTCATTTAATAAAATATCATGTAATTCTTTTGCTAATCCTATTTGGTTTCTAATCTTATCTTGCAATCCTTTAATCCCGTAAGAACGAATAACAAACCATAACTTCAAAGCCCTGAATCTTCTTCCCAGAGGTATCCCCCAGTCGCAGTAATTGTTTGCTACATTATCCGAACGGGTTTTTAAATACTCGGGAATTATTTCAAATGTATTCAATAGTGCATTCTTATCTTTTATAAAATAAGCCGAACAGTCAAAGTTTGTAAACATCCATTTATGAGGATTGAACACAAATGAATCCGCCTCTTCGATTCCTTCTGACATCCATCTGTACTCAGGAAGTATTAGAGCCGTTCCGAGATAAGCAGCATCAACATGCAGCCAGAAATTGTATTTCTTCTTCAATCTTGAAATCTCTTTTAAAGGGTCAACCGCAGTACTTCCCGTAGTTCCTATTGCAGCTATCACGCATAAAGGATGATATCCCTTTTCTATATCACTTTTTATTGCATCTTCAAGCTTATTAGAAATCATGGCGAAGTTTTTATCAACTTCAATCTTTATAAGGTTGTCTCTTCCAATGCCTGCAATCTTTACTGCCTTTTCTATTGATGAATGTGTTTCGGTGGAACAATAGACTCTGTATCTTTCCTGTCCCGAGAAACCTTCTTTGTTTATATTGTAATTTGAATGGTATTCTCTTGCGGTTAGTATCGAAGCAAGTGTTGATGTTGAAGCAGTGTCCTGAATTACGCCAACAAAGCTTTTCGGCAAATCCATCATATCCCTAAGCCAGTTCATAACCTTTTCCTCAAGCTCTGCGGCAGAAGGAGAGGTCTCCCACTTCATACACTGAGCGGCAAGCGTTGAGATAATCATTTCAGCAAGCAGTGATGGATAGCTTGAGTTAGCAGGGAAATAGGCAAAGAAGTTTGGACTTTGCCAGTGTGTTATTCCCGGCATTATAATTTTGTTGAAGTCATTAAATATATCATTAAACTCTTCGGGTTCTTCGGGAGCTCTGTCAGGAAGTTTATCGAATATCTCATGATATTTTACACTTGATTTTACAGGATAACTTTCAATTTCTGTTAAATATCTTCTTATCCATTTTAATACTTCCTCCGATGCTTTCTTAAATTCGTTATCTGTCATTACTTCATGTGTAATAGTTTGATAAGTTTGCTCTCGTTATTTGATGTTATTTTTAGGAAGTAAACACCGCTTGAAAGGTTGTTCGGTTTATAAATAAATGTATTCGTTCCTTCGTTATAAATCTTTCCATCAATACCGTCAACTTCTCTGCCGTTGATATCATATATTTTAAATCCTGCATAACCTGTTTTATTCATATTAAACTTGATTACTGTTGAAGCATTAAAAGGATTTGGATAGTTCTGATACAACTGAAAACTGTTAGCATTTTCACTTTGATTGTTGATTCCAACAGCCTCATAATTGTTTACTCTTGCTATTGTTTCAACTTCTGCTATGCCGCTTAAATTTAATCCGTTTATTAGTCCTGAATAACTTTTTATTATTACTTTGAGTTTGTTAATAGTCTTCCAAGGTGATACAAAAACTGATTTGCCGTTAACATCAAGTGTTCCCGTACTTTGAATGTGTTGTACAACTTGCTCGTTATTGTATAAATATATTTCACAATCCGTTACTTGTATGTTCGTCTGGTTTGCTGAGTTTGGTAATACATTGTATAATTTTATTTCTCTTACGTCAATAGGTAACTCCCATTTCAGTTCAACATATTCATTAACCCCTCCGTTTGATATCCAGTTTATTGAGAGGTCTTTGTTTCTCGCTTTTCTGTCAATACTGTTTTTTGAATCTGAACCAGAATAAGAACTGCTCGAAGTTGTAGTCGCAGATGTCGAAAGATTTGTAAACTGAGATTCTGTTATGTTAACCGGTACTTTGATTAACGTATGTCCTGCATGACATCCGACACATTTTGTTCCCGAACCGTTATTAGCAAAATTGAATCCCGTAACATGTGCAAAATTTCTTTTGCCTGCTTTTAATACCTTACCTGTTGAATCAACAACCTGTTCAAATGATTGCAAATTAGCTGCAATGTCACCCTCTGCAATCTTTCCGTCATAATCTACCTTTACTGTTCGAACTAATATTGGTTCATCAAGCCCGAATGGATTCTGTCTTTGATGGTTTACAAAAAATCTTATCCTTGCATTACGGGTTATACTCGGTGCATCATCTATCGGAGCATCTACCGGTCCGTTAGCATACATATTCATGCAGTCAAACCTGAATAATCCTCCCTGATAAAAAGTAGAAGGACTGCTTGTAGGCGGCAGTTTATTCACATCATAATCCATGAGATAATCTGCTACAGGCGGTTTCTTCTTTGGGAGTAAGATTTCTGCGTTTAGTTCGAGAGTTACAGGCAGGTCAACTACAGGCGATACATTTAAACCTTCTTTTGTACAAGTAAAAATCCCGTAGTCCTGCTGTTCAACTGTTGATGCGTATGAAAACATAACTCTTCCGTCATTCAAAGGCACAGGGTCAACAGCATAAGGCGGGAGCATCGTTCCGGTTGATGGGGGATTCTGTACATAAAGATGTGTTGAGGTATCTACTCCAGTGATATTTTTAAATTCGCTTAATCCTTTTGCAAAATATCTTATACCTGAACTTCCACCCGTATTGTACATTGATAAACTCGGTACGTAACAAGCAAACATATTTCCTGCTGAATCAATTCTCGGTCTGTAACCGAAAAGTGATTTTCTGTTCCGCGGGTCTCCTGCGTATAAACTTAACATATCTGAGTCGGGGTTTATTACAGCCGCCTGCCATATATTTGCATTATCCTTTGTCAAAGCAAGTGCTGTATCTCTTGTTAAACCATTTGGAGTTAAATTTGTGGGAAGGTCAAGATTGTACCACCAGCGGGAATATACGATTCTTCCCGTTAAGGGGTCAACAGTTGGTTTTTCTGCTCCGTTCCTTTCAGTTGTTATGCGGTACTTGTTAAAACCCGTTGAATCAACAATGTAAAGGTTTGTTGTTAACACTCCTCCAAACTGTGATATACATGGGAACCTTGTCGAAGCAAATACTATCTTACCGTCCGGCATGTATATCGGGTCAATATCATCATATTTCTCAAACTTATATGCCGCAGGTCCGAACTGAGATAAATTAATAAACCTGTCTGTGAATGTTACTTTTCTGAATCCTGTTCCGTCTTTATTTATTTCGTATATTCTCCATGAACTGTCTCGATGTTCAATTCCTGCAAATAATATTCTGTTACCATCCCAGTTAACACAGGGCTGCTGTGCATCGACGATCGAAATTCCGTTAAAAGACATTGTACTGTCAATTAATGTAATAATGTTTCCTGTCTCATCTTTAATCATTAGTCTCCCGCCTGTTACTGAGAATCTTGAGTGCGAACCCATGCCGGGAATCAATCCTGACTGAGGGAATAATATATTGCCGTTCAGGTGATGATTTCTTGAAACAAATACCACGGGTAAATCTAAAGATTTAGACATTAAATTACCCGAAGCCAACAGTATTAATAAAGTAATTAGTATTTGTTTTTTCATTTTCTTCAATATAGGAACTATTAATTGAACATTCACGTTTTAAAATTAGTTTACTTAATATATTTTTTCAATAACTTAATTACGAATGAAAACAACAGTACTTCTCTTTATTGCACTAATTTCCACTTTTTTATTTGTCCCTCAGCTGTTCTCACAGGGATTAAACTCGATTTCGGCTTCAAATCCGCAGAATGTTATGGCTGTAGGTAATAACGGTAAAATACTCAAGACTTCAACAGGAGGAAACGGGTGGAGCTTGTATGTTGTAAACAACTCTGTTAATTACAGGTCTGTTTCTTCAACAGGAAATTATTACTATTTATCGGCAAGCAACGGGAAGGTGTATAAAACCTCTGTAAATGTTTTAAGTCTTACAGAACAAAATACCGGCATTGCCACTTCCCTTAATTCTGTTTCATTCCTGGATTCGTTGAATGGCTTTGCTTGCGGTGTAAACGGTATTGTTATCAAAACCACGAATGGCGGTACGAACTGGACAAGTGTAAACAGCGGTATTGGCTCTTTTAATTTAAATTCTGTTTCATTCAAAGATATGAATAACGGAATCGTTGTCGGTGAAAACGGTAGAGTTTATTTAACTACTAACGGAGGTATTATCTGGTTTTTGCAGTCTTCATTAACCAACAGAAATCTGTTGCAAGTAAAATACTTCAACAAAGGTGTTGTTATTGTAGGTGAATATGGTGTAATAATAAAGAAAGATAGTATTAACAGTTTTTATTATGTGAATTCAAAGACTAATTCCGACATAAGAGGTATTTCAGGTACTTATGAATTGAATCATGTTTGCGGCGGCGGTGGTTTTATCCGTAACAATAAAAACGGGTCTTCCGGATATCTTAATTTTGAAATCAATCCTATGATGGCAAATCTCATTGATATTGTATATGCGGATTCGCTCACGGGTTATGCAGTAAGCAGTCTTAACGATGCAGTTATTAAAACAACAAACGGCGGAGCAAGCTGGAATCTACCTGCCGGTACAACCGTTAGTATTAGCTGGGTTTCAAAACTAACCGCCTCAAGCGGAATTGGAAACAACCTCTGCCAGCATCCTTTTGACAGAAATGCAATGTACGTGATGTACGGCAATACTGTGTATGTCAGCAGAAACAGGGGAGAGACATGGAGCTCGATTGCGACTACCTCTCTCGGGACTCGAGCACATTCTTTCTACGTTAGTCCTCTTGATACAAATGTGTGGGTTGCGGCTGTTGAAAGTTCACCCGATAAAGTTATTAAATCAACGAATTATGGTTTGACATGGTCAACGATTATATCATTCAACTTCAGCAATTACGGTCAGCCGCTTGAAATGGACCAGAATAATCCTTCAGTATTTTATTTTGCACCTGATGGCGGCGGGTTTTATAAATCACTCGATACAGGTTCAACCTTTACAGAAATATCGGGAAACTATCCATTCAGAAGTCCCTGCGATTTGATTGTTATGCACGACAGCTCTAATGTAGTTTTTGTTGCCGATGGTGTTACAGGTTCAGGTGTTGCAAAAATATTTAAGTCGGTCAATGGCGGAGTTAACTGGCTGGATGTTCATACAAATCCAAGCTCAAGTGAAATACCATCAATGGCAAATGTTGTTTTTGATAAGAGTCTTATTTATGCAACTAACTGGCC
>JBHELA010000286.1:0-15718 GCA_041859005.1 Ignavibacteria bacterium | reverse complement strand
CTGACAGAACAGGACATTTAATGCTACAGACACTTTTTGAAAACTGCATCAAGAATCAGGTTGATTTTTATTCGGAATATTTCGTAACGGATATAATTGTTGAAGATAAAGTTTGCAAGGGGGTTGTGGCTTTTGATATAGCAACGGGTGAAGTTACAGTGTTTCACGCAAAAGCAGTAATGTTTGCAACGGGAGGATACGGAAGAGTTTTCAGAATCACATCAAACGCACACGTAGGAACGGGCGACGGGACGGGATTAATTTACAAGAACGGATTACCGCTTGAAGATATGGAGTTCTTTCAGTTTCATCCGACGGGACTCTGGAAGCTGGGAATACTTGTATCAGAAGCGGCAAGAGGCGAGGGCGGAATACTGAAGAATAAAGACGGTGAAAGATTTATGCAAAGGTATGCTCCGACGGTAATGGACCTTGCTCCGAGGGATATGGTTTCGAGAGCTATTATTTCAGAAATACGTGAAGGGAGAGGAATACTGGGGAGTGACGGTACGCATTATGTTAATCTTGATGTGTCGCATTTAGGGAAGAAGGTGATAGATGAGAAACTTCCTGAGATTACGGGGTTTGCAAGGACGTATTTGGGTGTGGAGCCGACGAAAGAGCCTATTCCGATTCAGCCGACGGCACACTATGCGATGGGCGGGATTCCTACAAATGTTGAATGCGAGGTGCTTGCAGATGAGAAGGGTACGGTTGTGAAGGGTCTTTATGCGGCGGGAGAGTGTGCATGCGTTTCGGTTCACGGGGGTAACAGGCTTGGGACTAACTCGCTGCTTGATATTGTGGTCTTTGGAAGAAGAGGCGGAAAGAAGATGGCGGAATTTATAAAGACGACGGATTATTCACCGATTAACTCTACTCCTGCGGAAAAAACGAAGGAGCAGATGGATAAGCATTTGACGGCAACGGGTAGCGAGAAGGTTTATGCATTAAGGACGGAGCTTCAGGAATGGATGATGGAGAAATGCGGAATTTTCAGGAACGAAGCAGATTTGAAGGCGATGATTGATAAGCTTAATGAGCTTAAGGAGAAGTTTAAAAATATTTCTATTCAGGATAAGGGCAAGGTTTTCAATACTGATTTGATGGAGGCGATAGAGCTTGAGAATCTGCTGCTGAACGCAGAGGCGACGGTTTACAGTGCTTACAACAGGAGAGAAAGCCGTGGGGCTCATACGAGGGAAGACTACCCGAACCGTGACGATGTGAACTGGATGCAGCATACTTTTATATTTAAGAATGAAAGCGGAGACCCGAAGATAACGACGAAGCCCGTGACGGTGACGAGGTATCAACCGATGGAAAGAAAGTATTGATGAGATACTTCATTATAATAATAACCTTTTTATTAACGCATGTTTCAGGTGTGCAGGGGCAGTACGGGAGCAATTTTGATACTACTTTTGGAAGCGTAAAGTTTTCGACTGTATTTGACACGGCGAATTATGAGACGAGGTTTACTGTGAGCAACAATGGTAAGACTGTTTACAAGGAGACTTTGACTGACAATGTGTATGAGATTTTGCACGAAGCGTTTCAGTCGGGGGATAAGAAGTACTTTTTGATACATCTTTTTTCGGGGGGAGCGCATTGCTGTTCATCGCTTTTGATTGCAGAGATGCGAGGCGAGAAGTATGTTGTGCTTGATACGGGTTTTTACGGGAACTCGGGTTTTACGATAGAAGATATGAACAAGGATGGTACGAAGGAGATAGTTTCGGGGAATGATATGTTTGCGTATGCGTTCACAAATTATTCTGAGACAAGGTTCCCGCTAAGGGTGCAGAAGTTCGAGGGCGGAAAGCTTACAGAGATTACGGGCAATTTTAAATCGGATATTCTTTATGAACTGGGATTTTTTGAAGAAGACCTTAATGAGATTATAAAGGAGGGGTTTGCCTGTCCCGAGAAGGATGATGAGGATACGTTTAACTCGGATGCGGGAAGCGTGAAGACAATTCTTGCGGCGATAGTTGCGGACTACTTTTCGCTTGGTCAGGTGGAAAGGGGTTACGAGCTTGTTGAGAAGGTTTACAAGTGCGTTGATAAGGATAATTATATTAAAATTTTAAAAGAAGATTTTAAATTAAAATAATATGGACATTAGATTAAAGATTCTTCGTTACAATCCTGAGAAGGACGAGAAGCCTTACTATCAGGATTTCACGCTTCAAAACATAAGCGGTGACTGGCGGCTTTTAGACGTGCTGCATGAGATTAAGTGGAAGTACGACGGGACGCTGACGTTCAGGAGGTCGTGTGCACACGGTATCTGCGGAAGCGACGGGATAAAGGTTAATGGAAAGAACAGGCTTGCTTGCTCGCTTCTTTTAAAGGATATGAATACGAGCAAGACGATTGTTATTGAGCCGCTGCCGTCATTGCCGATTATTAAAGACCTTGTTGTTGATATGTCGAGTTTCTTTTCGAAGTACGAGGTGATAAAGCCGTATCTTATTGCAAAGACACCACCACCTCCGAATAGTGAGAGGCTGCAATCGAATGAGGATGCGGAAAAATTATTCGAGTCGGCAAAGTGCATTCTTTGCGGATGCTGTACTACGTCGTGTCCTTCGACCTGGACGAATGAGAATTATATTGGTCCAGCGGCACTGCTGAAGACGTACGGGTTTGCTTTTGACACTCGTGATGACGGGGGCGATGAGAGGCTTGATATTATTGATAATCCTGATGGTATCTGGCGGTGTCATACTATTTTTAACTGTATTGAGACGTGTCCGAAGGAGATAAATATTACGTGGCATATATCACAGTTGAAGAAGCGGATTTCTGTTAAGGAGCTTTAAGGTGTTTAGGTGATTATTAAAGGGGCGAAAGCCCCTTTTGTTTTGGGGGGGAATTGGTAAAGAATGCACGCAGAAAGAACTGATGAATTATGATTTTCACTGATTAAAATAAAAGAATATTTGGGAAGGATGTATTATAGAATATGATGTAAGAATAACGGACTAATTTCTGAGGAGCGATTTTGTTATTTTATATAAAGACTAATATATAATATAAGAGATGAAAAATATAGTAACACTAAAAGACAGGAAAGTAATACAGAATAATAACATTGCAATGTGGTTTGACAGGAAAGGTTCTGACTTTAAATTCAAGCCGGGGCAGTATGCCAAAATAACGCTGCTGGAGCCAATACATAATGACGCGGAGGGAAATTCGAGATTATTTTCGCTTGCTTCTTCGCCGAAGAAGAGTTACATAATGTTTACGACAAGGGCTCTTGACTCTGCGTTTAACAAAAACATTCTTGAAATGCCTATTGGCGCTAAGGCAGAAATAAGAGACTTCGGCGGAAATACGGTACTGCATGAAGACGCATCAGTACCGGCGGTGTTTTTGATCGGCGGCATTGGTATAACACCTGTAAGATGCATGGTGGAATATATTGTGGCAGAGAAACTTCCGTATAAAGCATATTTATTTTATTCAAATCCGACATCTTCCTCTATGGCCTTTTTTGAAGAGTTTGAAAACTGGGCAAAGGAATACAGCGGATTTAAATTTATACCGACAATAGATGATACAGGAGATACAAACTGGAAGTATAACTTTGGTTATATAAACAAAGCATTGATTACAAAACATGTTGAAGATGTAGGCAAGCCGATTTATTATATAGTTGGACCGACGGCAATGGTCGAGGCGATGGAGAAACTACTTTATGAATTAAACGTTAATGCGAACAACATAAAACTGGAGAAATTCGGATGAACAATCACACAAAAAGATTCAGCGGAAAGGCAGACGATTACGCAAAATACAGACCAAGCTATCCAGAGCAGATAATAGGGTTTCTGGAAAGCAAAATAGATTTTGATTCGTCGAAGGATATAGCCGACATAGGCTGCGGCACGGGAATTCTCAGCAAGTTGTTTTTGAACAACGGCAATCTTGTTTTTGCTGTTGAGCCAAATCAAGAAATGCGAGAAAAAGCAGAAAAACATTTAAGCAAATTTATTAATTTTATAAGCGTTGACGGAACTGCAGAGGAGACAAAGCTTGCAAATAAAAGCGTTGACATGATAACCGTGGGGCAGGCATTTCACTGGTTTGACCTCAAGAAAACAAAGAAGGAATTTAAAAGAATACTGAGAAAAAACGGAGACGTTGTAGTTGTCTGGAATGAAAGAAAGAATAATACGCCAATAATGAAGATGGTAAACGGCATGTTAAAATCACTTGGACACGAGCATCATGAAGCTGAGAAGGATTTAATGGACAAGAATTTGTTGAGTACCTTTTTCGGAAAAGAAAAAGTTGCCTCGACAACATTTCCTAACTTCCAGATGCTTGACCTGGCAGGGCTGAAGGGAAGAATGCTTTCTATATCATATGTTCCCGGCGAGGGAGATGAAAATAAAAGAATTATGAAAGAGGTTAAAGAGCTTTTTGACAGATACAACAATGGTGGTATGGTAAAGATTGAATACACTACAAGGGTTTATTACGGAAAGCTTAAGTAAAGACAACATGGAAAAGTATTTCGAGAAATACAGACAAAATACAATTGGAAACAACAAAGAATATGAAAGCCCTTACGGTAAGCAACGGCTGATTTATGCTGACTGGGTTGCAAGCGGCAGGCTTTACAAGCCGATTGAAGATATTATAACAGAAAAGATTGGACCCTACGTTGCGAATACTCATACGGAAACGAGCGAGACAGGTGCATTAATGACGAGGGCTTACAAACTTGCGCAGAAGAAGATAAAACAGCACTGCAATGCCGGAGAGAACGACGTGATAATAACGGCCGGATTTGGAATGACGACAGTTATAAACAAGTTTCAAAGAATACTAGGGCTTAAGAATTTTATTAAGAAGCTTGACAAAAACGTAATTCCAAAAGAGGAAAGACCCGTGGTATTTCTCACGCACATGGAGCATCACTCTAACCAGACCTCGTGGTATGAGACTATTGCCGATGTTGTGGTTGTAGAGCCGGGAAAAGACTTATACTGTGATTTAGATAATCTTGAAAAGGAGTTACTAAAATATAAAAGCAGAAAATTTAAAATTGGCTCATTCAGCGCCTGTTCAAACGTAACAGGAATACAACCGCCATACTTTGAAATGGCAAGGATGATGCATAAATACGGGGGTTATTGTTTTGTGGATTTTGCAGCATCTGCTCCATACGTTGAAATTAATATGCATCCTGACGACGGAGAGGCAAGACTTGATGCAATATTCTTTTCCCCGCATAAATTTCTTGGAGGACCGGGAACATCGGGGGTATTAATATTTAACAAAGAACTGTATCAAAATTACAGTCCTGATCAGCCGGGGGGCGGCACAGTGGAATGGACGAATCCCTGGGGAGAGTACATGTATATAAACGATATTGAAACGAGAGAAGACGGCGGGACCCCGGGCTTTCTACAGGCTATAAGAACAGCTTTATGCATAGAGCTTAAAAACGAAATGGGCGTTGATAATATTTTGAAAAGAGAAGAACAGCTTTTAATAATTGCTTTTAAAGAACTCAGAGCGATTTCAAATCTTCATATACTTGCTGATAACATTGAACACAGGCTTGGAATAGTTTCTTTTTACATGGATAATATTCATTACAATTTAATAGTGAGGCTACTAAGCGATCGGTACGGCGTACAGGTAAGAGGGGGGTGCGCTTGCGCGGGAACATACGGACACTATCTGCTGAACGTTGACCATGACCATTCAAAACACATCACAGATTTAATAAGCCATGGAGACCTCTCTTTAAAACCCGGATGGGTAAGGCTTTCGCTGCATCCAACAATGACGGACGAGGATTTATTATTAGTGTGCAACGCTTTACAAGAGATAGGAAAAAACTACAGGGACTGGCAGGAAGATTATGTTTACGACAATAATACGAACGAATACAGGTATAAGTACGAACAAAAGAATTTTATTGATGTAAAGAAATGGCTTAAACTATCAAACGATTAAAATTGATATTAAAAATAACATTAAATAATTTTATTCATATGAAACAGTTAATTTTACTTGTAAGTTTATTTTTAACTTTAAATGCAGGGGCGCAGCATAAGGATGTTACTTATCCTAAAACGAAGGAGTTTCAGCAGTCACTTACTCCTGACTCAATAATCGTCTTACTAAAAAATGGAAACGAAAGGTTTCTCCATAATATACGCTCTGACTTTGATTATAATACGGACATAGATCTGACCACTCACGCTCAATATCCGTGGGCAGTTATTCATGGGTGTATGGACTCTCGGGTTCCTCCTGAAATTGCTTTTGATGCAGGTATCGGGGATATCTTTGTAAACAGACTGGCAGGTAACGTAATAACAAAAGAAGTACTTGGCAGTATGGAATACGCTTGTAAGGTTGCGGGCTCAAAACTAATACTTGTTCTGGGGCATACGAGCTGCGGTGCGGTAAAGGGTGCTATAGACAATGTTGAGCTTGGAAATCTTACAGAGGTAGTCAAAGAGATAAAACCTGCGGTTGATAAGACTGTATCTTTGCATCCTGGAGAAGAAGTGTCATCAAAAAATCACGAGCTAGTTGATATGGTTGCAAAAACAAACGTTGAAATGGGTTTAGATTATATAAGGAAAAGCAGTCCGATACTAAAAGAAATGGAGGAGAAGGGAGAGATTAAAATTGTTGGTGCTTTATATGATGTTTCAACGGGGAAGGTTATCTTCTTAAAATAAATTATTTTTTCAAATCTCTCAGTTCTTTTGCTGTTTTCTTTGAGGCTTCTGTAATCTTTTCGCTGCTGAGAAGTCTGGCAACTTCGGTTATAATGTTTTCTTCTGTCAGGTCTTTTATTTCTGCAATGGTTTCCTTGCCAACATCTTTTTTGCTGATGTAAAAATGTTTGTCGCTCATTGCTGCTATTTGCGGGAGGTGTGTGATGGAGATTATCTGGTGTGTTTTGGAAAGTTCAGACAAAACGTTTCCTACCCTTCCCGCAACACGTCCACTGATACCTGCATCTATTTCATCGAATACAAGAATGGGTATGTTTTCTTTTCCGGACATAGAGGCTTTTAATGAAAGCATTATTCTTGACACCTCGCCGCCAGAGGCGGTCTGTCTTAATGGAGTAAATTCACTTCCTTTGTTTGCTTTAATTAAAAATTCTATATCGTCTATACCAGTACCAGAGAGCCTGTACGTTACATTTCCTTTTTTAAACGAAAGGTCGTCAGAGATATCTGCTGACAGACGGTTCAGGCTGACCTTAAACTCTGCCGACTCAAGACCTACTTCCTTAAAGTAAGAGTTTACTTTTTTCTCAAGAGCTTTTCCGGATTTAATTCTTACTGCGGAAAGTTCTTCTGCTACGGCAAACACTTCTGACTTCTTTTGGTGAAACTCTTTATTTAGCTTTTCTATTTCATAATCAAAATTCTCAGAGAGGTTAAACTGTTCGTTTAGTTCTGCTGCTTTATTAATTAATCCTTCAATATTTAAATTATACTTCTTCTTTAAAAACGTAAGAGCGCCAAGGCGGTTTCTGATAACCTCTATACTTTCGGGGTCAAAAATTGAGTTGCTTAAATAATCTCTCAACTCATCGGAAACAGTTTTTGCCGATGAAAAAATCTCTTCCAGAATAGAAATATATTTTTCAAGTTCCTGGTCATGTTTAGAAGCTTTCTTTAATTCTTTAATTACTTTTGATATACCGGATAGAACGTTTGAATCGTCTTCGTACAAATAACTAAGGCCGTTTGTAACAGAAATACTGATATCTTCTGAGTTTTCCATTTTATTAAGTTCGTTGGAAAGTTCTTCATCTTCGTTCGGAAGGGGGTTAACGTTGTTTATTTCTTTCAGCTGAAACTCCAGAAAGCTTTTTTTACTGATAATATCATCTCTTTTGCTTAAAAGAGTTTTTAATTTATTGTTCAGTTCTTTTAATTCAAGAAATGCTTTCTGATACTTATCTTTTAAAGTATTACCCTGAATAAAATTATCCAGAAAACTACAATGTGTTTCCTTTTTAAGGAGGGACTGATGCTCATTTTGAGAGTGAATATCAATAATAATATCGCCAAAGTCTTTAAGGTCAGATATATTCACGAGTGAATCGTTAATAAAACTCCTGCTCACACCTTTTTTAGTAAGCTCTCTCCTAATAATAACAGATCTCTTATTTTCAGAATCAGAAATAAGCTCCTTTTCAGATAAGAACTTAAGAATATTGGGATTATTAGTAAAATCAAAATAACCTTCTACAATAAGCCTTGAATCTTCGTTTCGAATGATGGAATAATCTGCTCTGTCGCCTAATATAAGCCCCAAGGCGTCAAGAATAATAGACTTACCTGCACCTGTCTCACCCGTAAGAATATTAAGCCCTTCACAGAAGCTCATTTCGGCTTCTTTAATTATCAGATAATTCTTTATGTATAATTTCTCAAGCAAGTTATTATATCTTTAAGTTATATATTAGATTAAGTAATAGTAATAGCGTTGTTTAAAGTGTTAAAAAATATCTATTTAGTTTGAAATTAAAAAGCAATTAAGTTATTCCGTGTTTATTAAATGTTAATAACTCAGGGCTAAAAAACAGGTTATTAGAGGCAGCTATATATAAAATTGTATTGAAGAGTAAAAATTGTTTGTAATATAGTGTTATTAATAAGTTTCTAAAAAGTTATTAACATTCAGATAATAAAAAACCCGGAGGGTATCCGGGTTCTTAAAATTGTTATTATAAGAGTTTTAAACTTATTGCTTTCTATAAGTGCATGAACCAGAAGTCTTTGTTCCTTCTGTTTTTTGTGAGCAGTTTGTTTTCGGGCAGTTTTTCATTTGTGACTGACCTTCGTTATTAGCACCAGTTTTAGTATCGCAACTTTGGGTACAGGTTTCACATTTGCCGTCACACTGTTTCTGACAGTTTTCTTTTTGTGTACACTCGGTATTACAGCACTTTTTATCTTTATCGTCAGCAATAAGGTTTTTCTGACCGTTATACAGGAAGAATGACCCTGTGAGTAAAGCAATGAAAGCAAGAACAAGAATTACTTTTTTCATGAATAATGTTGTTTGTTTAAATTATATGAATTTTTTAACGAATTAATCAAAATATATAAATCTTTATAATATTACTACACCATTTGGAAAATACCACAAATTTTTCTGTTGTATGCTCTTTTGAAAATTATTAAAATAATGTTATAATCAACATGAAAAGAATAGCAGTTATCGGCGACATCCACGGATGCCTTGTTCAGCTTAAAAAGCTTTACGAAGAAATACTTAAGTACACAAATGATGTATATTCTGTCGGGGATTTAATAGACCGAGGGGAATATTCAAAAGAGTCTGTTCAATTCTGTATAGACAACCATATAAAACCGGTAATGGGAAATCATGAATACACAATGCTGCAATGCTTAATAGATGATACGCGAGGGAAAAACATATGGGATAAAGAGACACTCCGTCTCTGGACGTATATAGGGGCAGAAAAAACGATTGAAAGTTACTGTAAGAATACTGAAAAAACACTGCAGGATTTTGCAAAAGAAATTACAGATTGTGGTCATTACGATTATATAAAATCACTGCCTTTATTTAGAGAGACAGATACCTGCATGATTTCACACGGGGGCATAGTTAGCGGAAAACCGGAAACAAACATGCTTTACAACAGACAAACACCAACGAAACTGAACAAACTTCAGGTTATAGGCCACACACCTGAACCAAAAGCCCGCTACGAAAAAGGACATTATGTTAATATTGACACAGGCTGTATTTATTGGGGAAAGCTTTCGGCTGTGATAGTTTCTGAAGATGCGTCATGCGAAATTATATCTGCGGCAATATGAGTGTCGATTTATTGCCTGCAACATAGGGCGTTAAAATTCAAAGCCGGGAAGAATTTTTAAGGGTTAACTAAATACGTTGATATTATAAAAAATTATAAGAAAATTTACAGAAATTAGTAATTGCCGGATAATATCATAAATAATATCAAATCAAAACTCGAGAATCTTCCCGGAAAGCCCGGTGTATATCAGTTTAAAGACATTTCTAAAAAAGTTATTTATGTCGGCAAAGCTAAGTTGCTGAAAAATCGCGTCAGACAATACTTCCAATCCCGACCGCAGGGAGCAAGAACAGAATCAATGATTAACAAAATCACAGATCTGGAAGTTATTGTAACCGACTCGGAGGTTGAGGCGCTAATACTTGAGTTTAATCTTATTAAAGAATTAAAGCCGAGGTACAATGTTCTTCTCAAAGATGACAAAACATTTCCTTACATAGTAATAACCAACGAAAGATTTCCAAGGGTGTTTCCAACGAGACAAAAGAGAACCGACGGCTCGAGATATTTCGGTCCTTACACAGACGTTAAAACAATGCGATTTGCTTTAAAGTCTATACGCGATATATTTACAATCCGTTCCTGCAGTCTAAACCTTTCAGAAGAAAACATTGCTTCGGGTAAGTATAAAGTTTGCCTGGACTATCACATAAATAAATGCGAAGGACCATGTGTGGGGCTTGTATCCGAGGGCGAATACAAAGAAATGATAAACCAGGTTGCAAGGCTTCTGAACGGGAAGATTGAGACGCTTGAAAAAGAGCTGAAAGAAAAAATGGATGCTCTATCAGCTGGCATGAATTTTGAACAAGCGGCAAAGATGCGCGACAAGATAGAGGCTCTGCAAGTATATAAATCAAAACAAAAAATGGCGGGAGAAGAAATAGTTGATAGAGATGTTTTTGCCGTTGTACAGGAAGATAACGATGCCTGCGGTATGGTGCTAAAGATAAGAGACGGAAGGGTGATAGGAAAAACGCATTACTATCTTTCAAATGTTCTCGAAAAACCGCCGGAAGAATCCATAGAAAATCTTGTAACTAATTATTACAGCAAAGCAGAGTTTATTCCCGATGAAGTATTCTTACCTCTTGAGACGGAAAATATTGAAGCCCTTGAGTTGTGGCTGCGAGAGAAGAAAGGCGGAAAGGTTGAGATAACTGTTCCCAAAATCGGTGATAAAGTAAAGCTGATACGAATGGTTGAAACAAACGCAAAGTATATGCTTGACGAACTGAAACTCGCAAAAATGAAAAGAGAATACACCGCACCCTCATTGGATGCATTAAAGCGCGATTTACGAATGAACAGAATTCCCAAACGCATCGAGTGCTTTGACATTTCTCACATACAGGGAACGGATACGGTTGCATCAATGGTTGTGTTTGAAAATGCGAAACCGAAAAAGTCAGACTACAGAAAATACAAGATTAGAACAGTAACAAACGAGTCAGGCGAGCCCGATGATTTTCTTTCAATGCGGGAGGTCATACATAGAAGATTCAGAAGAAAGGACGAAGGAGAAGATAAAATGCCGGACCTTGTTGTGATAGACGGAGGAAAAGGACAGCTTTCTTCTGCAGTAAAAGTTTTAAGAGATATGGGTATTAAGATTGCAAATGAGAAAGGATTTTCCGACGCAGAGCATAAGAAAGGGATAAACATAATCGGGCTGGCAAAGCGTTTGGAAGAAGTTTACATGCCTGAGGATTCTGACCCGCAAACAATACCAAAGACATCCAGCGGTTTAAAGCTGTTACAAAGAATACGTGATGAGGCACACAGGTTTGCAGTAGAATTTCACAGAAACCTTAGGAGCAAAAGAACGTTAACCTCAGAGCTAAATGAAATAAGCGGGATAGGCGAGATAACAACGAAGAAGCTTCTGAAAAAATACGGTTCATTTGAGGGAGTCAAAGAAGCGCTGCAGAAAGACGAAACGACCTTTGAACTTGACATGGGAAAAAAGGTAACAGGTATATTAATGAGATATTTTTACGAAGAAGAAACTTAAACCATCAATAATAATGGCAAAAAAGAACGCACCGAAAACATTTGTTCTTGATACAAACGTAATACTTCACGACGGAACATGTATCAATCAGTTTAAGGATAACGACATAGTTATCCCGCTTGCGGTTATAGAAGAGATTGACCACTTCAAACGCGGCAGCCAGGTTATAAACCTTAATGCACGTGAGTTTGCTCGCAAGCTGGACGAGCTTACAGGCAAAGCACTATTTAACGGAGGAATCTCTCTCGGAAAAGGAAAAGGAAAAGTAAGGATAGCAATAACAAAGGGGCTTAACGACGAGATAAGAGAAATCTTCAGAGAAGATACACCAGACCACAGAATTTTAAGTACTGTTGTTGAGCTTAAGAATAAAGCGAAAGACAATAAATCCATCATTCTTGTAACAAAGGATGTTAATCTTCGGATGAAAGCAAAAGCAATAGGAGTTCTTTCTGAAGATTACACTACTGACAGAATCGGAAGTATTGATGAGCTTTACAGCGGCAAAGGCGTTGTTGAAGACTTTGACGACGAACTACTGAACAAGATATATACACTTCCTTTTCAAATTCCAGCAGCAGAGGTTATTAAAAAGGACAAGAGCGAAGTTCACCCTAACAAGTTTTATGTTGTTAGAAACAAGAACCGTTCTGTGCTCGGACATCTAACGCCTACAAAAGAATTTATTGAAAGAATTGACAAGAACCCTGCTTACGGAATAATGCCGCGCAATGCAGAGCAAACCTTTGCAATGAATGCGCTTATAAATAAAAACATACCGCTTGTTTCGATAACAGGAAAAGCGGGCACGGGAAAAACCCTGCTGGCACTCGCATCGGCACTAAGCGTTAAGAAAGAATACAGACAGATTTACATTGCGAGACCGGTTGTACCGCTTAGCAATAAAGATATAGGGTATCTGCCCGGGGATGTGGACAGCAAACTCGCTCCATATATGCAGCCGTTGTGGGATAACCTCAAAGTAATACAGGACCAGTATCCTGATACAGACAGAAACCATCAGGCAATTTCCACAATGCTGAAAGAAGAAAAGCTGCTTGTAGAGCCGCTGAGTTACATAAGAGGAAGAAGCCTGCAGAGGATTTTCTTCATCGTTGATGAAGCACAGAATTTAACGCCGCATGAAATTAAAACGATTATAACAAGAGTCGGCGAGGGAACAAAGATTGTCTTTACGGGTGATATCTATCAGATCGACCACCCTTACATTGACTCAGAATCGAACGGGTTGTATTATTTAATAGAGCATTTCAAGGGACAGCAGCTTTATGCACAAGTCAATCTTGAAAAAGGAGAAAGGTCAGAACTTGCAGAACTTGCAAGTAATTTATTATAAAAATTTTAAGGACTATCAAAATGAAAGTCGGATACTTACAGTTTAAACCCGAACTTGGAAAACCAAAAAGGAATCTTGAAAAGGTACACGAACTTATTTCAAAAGAAAACTTTGACCTGCTTGTGCTTCCCGAGCTGGCTAACTCAGGATATTTGTTCAGAGAAAAGGAAGAGCTTAGACATGTTTCAGAAAATCCGGATACAGGAAAATTCTGCAACATGCTGAAAAGAATGAGCAAAGAAAAGGATGCGTACATAGTTTCAGGTTTTTGCGAATCCGTAAAAGAAGACAACAAAGAAATTTATTTTAATTCATCCATACTTATATATCCAAATGGTGAGTTCAGGGTTTACAGAAAGACGCACCTCTTTTACGACGAAAGCACCTTCTTCGAACCAGGAAACACAGGATTCTGGGTATATGAAATATTTAACAAGAAGTTTGGTTTTGTAAAAATAGGAATGATGATTTGTTATGACTGGATTTATCCCGAGGCAGCAAGGTCGCTTGCGCTGAGAGGAGCGGATATAATCTGCCACCCGTCAAACCTTGTGATGCCTTACTGTCAGACGGCGATGTTCACGCGGGCTCTTGAGAACCGTGTTTACACAATCACGGCAAACAGAGTCGGGAAAGATATTAACGAAGAAAAAAGTCTTGAGTTTACGGGAGAGAGCGTTATACTAAATCCCAAAGGAGAGTATCTTGCAAGGGGTTCAAAAGACAAGGAAGAAATAACATTTATAAAAATAAACCCGGAGCTTTCACGGGATAAACACATTAACGAAAAGAACGACATCTTTGCAGAGAGAAGAGACCATTTTTATAAAGTGAGGGATAAGAGAGGCTAAAGCTTAATTGCTCAATACATAAACTACGATGTTCGTTCCCATTTGAAAAGATTCTTCTCTTTTGTCTTTTGGGTCGTCATGTTCTCTGGGGTCAGCCCAGCCGTCAGAGAGATTTGTCTCGTATGTATAATACACGCACAACCTTCCGTTAATCCAGTAACCAAAGCCTTGCGGCGGTTTTGAATCATGTTCGTGTATTTTTGGAAGCCCCTTTGGAAAATTAAAATGCGATGTGTAAACAGGGTGATTAAAAGGAAGTTCCTTCATTTCATCGTTAGGAAACACTTTTTTAATTTCTCTTCTGAATGATTCATCCATACCGTAATCATCATCAGCATATATGAACCCGCCGTTTTCGAGATACTTCTTTAATCTTTTAACTTCACTTTCAGAAAAAGTTATGTTGCCATGTCCCGTAAGAAGTATAAAGGGATAGTTAAATATGTCATCTGAGGCAACATCAACGGAATAGAATTTTGGTTCATCGACATCAATGGTTGTATTGCTTTTAAGAAATGTCATCATGTTAACTTCTGCAGAAGGGTCATTATACCAGTCACCTCCGCCGGAATATTTTAATCTTGCAATTTTAAATTTAGTGTTTTGAGCAAACCCTGTTTCGTATAATAAAGCAAGAATTAAAACAAAGAACAAAATTAAATATCTCTGCTTCATCTTTTCACTTTTGGCAGTTCAAGCGAAGTATCAACGCGTTCAGTATCTCTCCATATAACCTGACACGGAAATCTATTTTCATAGAGTGATTTAGACAACATTACAGAATCAATCTTTGGGTTTTTCATATCGGTAAGCATTTTAAGGTGCGAGTACCCTCCGATACCGCCCGCAGAGGTTATTTTCAGATTGTTAGTATTCTCTGCAATTTCTATAAGTCTATCAATAAAAGGACCGGAACAATTCCCGACACGTGTAACATCCTGATAAATTATTCTTCTCACGCCCAGTCCATCCATCATCTTTGCAAACCCAAGAGGGGTTATATTGGCATAATTAACCCATCCGTTTGTAACCACGTTATTAAGTTTTTCATCTATTCCGATTACAAGCTTCGAAGGTGAATACTCAGAAATAATTCTCTCAATAAGTCCGGGATGTGTTATGGCAGCTGTACCTATAACTATGCGGTAAACACCGAGTTCTTCGATTATTTTCTGCGCCATATCAAAATCACGAATACCGCCTCCGAGCTGAACAGGAACATCAAGCGAGTTGCAGATTTCTTTTATCATAGGAAAATTCTGCATCTCACCTTTGATTGCGCCGTCAAGGTCTGTTATGTGAATACATTTAAAATTTTCTTTTCTTAAAAGCCGCGCAACTTTTACCGGGTCATCCGAATAAAAATTAGAAGACTCAAAGTGCCCCTGAACAGACCTTACGCACTTTCCGTTTTGAATATCTATTACAGGAATAACAAGCATCTCATCATTGTTTAACTACAGCCAGTTTTCCCTTGCCGACCTTCTTTCCGTCTTTATCAAACCCTATAACAAGATATACACCCGAAGGAACAAATTTCCCTTTTTTATCTCTGCCGTCCCAAGAGGCAATCCTTCCGCCCGGTGAATCAAACTCTGCCATAACGTCTCCGCTGATTGATAAAATTTTTACGG
>JBHELA010000089.1:0-4246 GCA_041859005.1 Ignavibacteria bacterium | reverse complement strand
AGATATACATAGTTTCCTTTACTGTCATATATCGCTATGTAATCCGGAATGTTCTCTATTAAAGCATATAACTTTTCCGTTCTAATCTGTTTTGTCATGATGTCATTGTTTACAACATCTTTGCTGGGTTTCTTGCTCTGTTTTTTCAAAATTCCCCCCTTATAAATCTTTAAACCTAATGGTATAAAATTGCAGTTCAATTACTAAAACAGGCAATCTGCATAAAGGAAATTCACGTACCTCAGTAACTCTTTTCATGATTCTAATTAGTTAATCTAATTACTTCCGATACCTTATTTATAAGGTAATAAAATATCGAACAATGTAAAAAGCAATTTTTAGTACAACTACGCAATCAAAAAGCATACCCCATTAAACGCTTTATACATTCCTTATGTTTTAAATTATAAGTATTTTTACGTATTAACAAACATTTCATAATTTATGAAGAAAACATTTTTTGTATTACTGATAACATTTATATGCGGTTATTCCTTCTCTCAGGATAACGTTAAAGAAATTTCTATTCTTCACTGGAACGACTTCCACGCACGTAACGTGCCGTATAAAACCTCGAAAAAGAAAGACGGTGAAACCATCAATTATTTCGTCGGCGGAACCGCCTCAATGCTCGGGTATCTTAATAAGTTTAGGAATGAAAATTCTCTCGTACTACATGGCGGAGATGACTATCAGGGCAGCCCTATTTCTTCCATCACAAAAGGTTTCTCTCAGATTGAACTTTTGAATCTTTTTAATATTGATGCTTTCGTTATCGGAAATCATGAATTCGATTATGGCTCCTCAGAACTTGCAGAAGGACTCGGTCTTTTAAACTGCGATGTACTCTCCGCTAATGTTTTCATCCCGGCTGAAAATAAAAACTTTGCAAAATCTTATACCATAAAGGAAAAAAACGGTGTGAAAATAGGTATTCTCGGCGTTTCTCCCGAAGATTTAAAAACTCTCACACTTCCTAAAAACGTTGATTCTTTAGTCGTGCTTAATACAGACTCGGTTATTATCGCTAATATTTCTGAATTAAAAAATGTAAACTGTGACCTTATTGTCCTCCTTTCCCATAACGGTGTCGAGATGGATAGCGTCTATGCATCAAAGTTTCATAATGATATTGATGTTATCGTTGGCGGTCATTCACATACTCCGATTTTTAAACCTAAAGTCATTAATGGTACTTTGATTGTTCAGGCTGGTTCGTACGGTAAATTTCTCGGTAAGCTCGACCTTAAAGTTGATGTTGAAAAAGACACTATTGTTGAATATTACGGAAAACTAAACGAAACCATACTCGACTCTGCTGTTTTTGATAAAATAGCTGCAGCGAAAGTGGATACTATGCTTGCATCAATTGAACCTGAAATGAAAAAGGTAATAGGAAAACTTGAAGTTGATTGGAAAAAAAATAATTGCGGGCAGTGGACTGCTGACGCCTTAAAAACCATGTTTAATACCGACATTGCTTTCCTGAACGCCGGTAGCATTCGAAAGGATATGCTTAAAGGCGACATAACTGTAGGTGATATCTGGGAAATAAATCCTTTTGGAAATAACATAATGACCTTTTCCGTTACTGGCAAAACTATCCGTAAAATGATGGTAAACAATATTCGCTTGGCTTCTAAAGATGAAGAGTTAAACGGATACGACATGATAATATTCTCTGGTATGGTTATTAGAGCTGACCCCGAAAAAATAAAAGATGATAATGATGATTTTCTCCTAAGTATCGAGGTTAATGGCTCTCATATAGATTTGGATAAAACTTATTCTGTCGTAACAAACAGCTATACTGCCTCTCAGGCTAAAAAGTATTTCGGGGATTTCGGAACAGAAATAAATGCATACGATACAAATGTTATTGACAGGGATGCATTGCTCGAAGCCGTTAAGCAACAAAAAGTAATTAATAACGTATTTGAAACAAGACTCTTTTTAGTAAAGGAAAAATAATATATGGCAGAACCAAGAATTGTACATTGTGTTAAGTTAAAGAAAGACCTGCCGGGACTCGATAGACTGCCCGTGCAGGGTGAGTTTGGACAAAAAGTTTTTGATAATGTTTCCAAAGAAGCGTTTAAAATGTTCCTCGATTATTTTAAAATGATTGTCAATGAGTACAGGCTCGACCTGTCCAATCCCGAAACAGATAAAATATTCCTCGACCAGATGCAGGAGTACCTGTTCGGCACAGGCGGTGAACTGCCGAAAGAATTCATTCCGGAAAACAAGTAATCATACATGGTCACAGCTTTCGAATTCGACAGGTATCTTGAACATTCAAAAGAGGATTCCTACAGACTGCATCAGGATGAGAAAAACTATTCAGCACTGAAGAATATTGTTCTTATCTTTAATATTGTCTTTGGATTTATAACACTTACAACTCTGTTCGATGGCGAAATCGAATTCGACACCTATTCGACATTTCTTATTTTCGGCGTTTCTTTGGTAATAAGAATTTTCTATGTAAAGATATTTACAGAAAAGAACATCCGCAAAAGAGTATTTACTCTGGTTATCTCAGCACTTTTGCTCTTTATGCTTTCGGATATACTTCAGAACATATTTGAAAGCAGAGAGCCGGTAAAAACTGTCATTGAAAAACTTGAAAACAAGACTGACGGTATTAAAGTAACCCTTGATGAAGAGAAAAGTGATTCTAACTATATAATTATTTTCTTTGCCCTGTCGCTTCTGTTTTTCCGCTTCAAAAAAAGCGACATTATACGTTTATATGCTCTTGTTTTTGGACTTCCCGCACTTTCGGAACTTATTTTCTTCCGCAATATTAACTTCGTTGATTTCTTGCCGGGATTTATAATTGCATCAGTTTGTTTCCTGATAGCTTACTCTACTGAAAACAGAAAGCAGCGAAAGTTCAGCAAAAACTACGATGTCTATTATAAGCGGCATTATGAAAGCATCAGAATGAAAAAGGAGCTTAACTATGCACGCGAAATTCAGCTCTCAATGCTTCCCGAAAGTACAAAAACCATCGGTGACCTTAGCATTGCAGGTACATCTCTTCCCGCAAATGAAGTGGGCGGTGACTACTATGATTATTTTAAAATATCTGACAATCAGACAGGCATTTTTATTTGCGATGTGTCGGGACACGGTGTCGCCAGTGCATTGCTGCTCTCGGGACTTAGAAGCTGCATGCACCTTATTCTTGAAGACACTGCAAACCCAAAGGAAGTTTTTATCAAACTTAATAAAATGATACGCCGTACTCAGAACAGGAAGATGTTCGTTACGGCAGTATTTGCAGTCATTGATTCGCAGCAGAATAAGTGTACATTGTTCAATGCAGGCCATCTTCCTCCTTACAAGATTTCCGCTGGCTCTGATGAACTTTTTAAAATTAAAAGACACGGCGTTGCTCTCGGTGCTATCGATGCCTTCGCTAGCATCAACGAAGATAATCTTGTGACTTTTGATTTCAATAAAGGTGATAAACTTCTTCTATACACCGACGGCATTATCGAAGCAATGGATAATAACAGAAATGAATATGGTTTCGAAAAGTTTGAAAACTATCTTTATATGCACACGGAAAGCAGTCCCTCTAAACTTCTCGAGGGATTAATTAAAGACGTCAATCATTTTACTGACAATGCTGAACAGATAGATGATATCAGCATCCTTGTTCTGTCAAGAAGTTAAAATTATTATATTATTAATATGGCAAAACCAATAGTTGGAATAATAATGGGGTCTGATTCAGACCTTCCCGTTATGAATCAGGCTTGTGAAATTCTCGATAAGTTCGGTATTTCGTATGAAGTTAAAATAACTTCTGCGCACCGTACCCCTGACTTTATGGCATCTTATTCAAAGAATGCTTACAAAAGAGGTATTAAAGTAATCATCGCTGGAGCCGGCGGCTCTGCGCATCTTCCGGGTATGTCCGCCGCATATTCTCCCGTTCCTGTAATAGGCGTTCCTGTTGAAACAAAAGCCCTTAAGGGACTTGACTCTCTTCTCTCAATCGTGCAAATGCCTTACGGTGTCCCCGTTGCAACCGTTGCGATTAATAATGCTCGTAATGCTGCCTTGCTTGCCGTCGAAATTCTCGGGACTTCTGATAAAAAACTCCTGTCAAAAGTTATTAAGTTTAAAAACGATATTAAAAAAGAATCTCTTGGTAAAAATAAAAACCTCAATAAAATCCCTAAATGAAAAATTATTTATTAATATTTGTTCTTTTTCTGTTTGTTGGAAG
>JBHELA010000001.1:0-3215 GCA_041859005.1 Ignavibacteria bacterium | reverse complement strand
CCGGAAACGATTATTATTTTAGTATGACTTGTATCGCTTATAAAAACAGCATCATAACCATATGCAATTTTTTGTTTTTTCAGCCAAACTTGAATATGATTTTTAGCATCGAGGTCGTTTGGATTTATTAAATAATGTTTGACATAGCGGGTGAAAGCTTCGTTATTAAGAAAAATATTTCCGTCTCCCAACCGCTCATTCCGCCACTGCACAATTTGCGAAACTTTTAAATCTGCAATAGTCGTAAGCTGCTGCTCTACCTCTGTGCGGAATTCTTTCTCATAACTCTTGTAGTATTGAATCCCCGCAATAAAAATCCCTATTGAGAATAACACAAAGATTATCATCAAATAAATCGGTGTCCGGTTATCTTTATACTTGTAATTATTCATTTTCAAATATAAAATATCTCTCACTCACTTCGCGTTCTTTGTCCGTAGCGTCGGATCCGCCGCTCTCTCTGGAAGACAAAAACCCAGTTTATCGGGACAACTGCCGCTGTTCTCTCCTGCTCCTGTAACTTCCATAATAGCAGGATAAAAAGTAAGGTATAAAATTCCTCTTACAAAACCGCTCAGGAATCTTTACGTAAAGCACTTGCTATGATAATTATTAGTAGAGAAACTAACAATCGCTTACGGATCAGGGGAGTTATCTGATTTATTTTAAACATAATCTCGAATTTCTAATTAGGTAAACGTTATATTCAAGATAACCAATTAATATAAATTAATATATAGTCCAAAAGATTGAGAAACGGTTTAGTCCAAACGGATTAGTCCGGTGTATTGGTAGTATCGTATTTGTATAATCGTTTAGGTTGAATAACTAATTGCATTTCTATTAACAGCTGTTTTTACTAATTTGAATATCAATTCAATTTAATCTTTGGAGATAAAACCAATGTCAGTAATGCAAAAAATACAGGACAAAGCCCGTTCCTCGCTGAAAACTATTGCCCTTCCCGAAGGCAGCGAAAGAAGGAACCTGCTTGCCGCTGAAATTGTAACACGTGAGAAACTGGCAAACGTTGTTCTGCTTGGCAACGAAGAAGAGATTCGTGACGAAGCAAAAAAACATAATGCCGATATTTCGGGAATTAAAATTATCGACCCTTTTAAGTCAGATAAACTCAACAACTATGCAGAGCTTTACTATGAAATGAGAAAGACGAAAGGCGTTACGCTTGAAAGTGCCCTGGAAACTATGAAGGATACTATTTACTACGGTACGATGATGGTCAAAACAGGAGACGCAGACGGACTGGTTTCAGGTGCGATTCATTCTACGGGAGATTTACTCAGACCCGGTTTTCAGATTATCAAAACAGCTCCGGGAATCTCGGGTGTTTCGAGCTGTTTCGTTATGGAAGTTCCCGATTGCACGTTCGGGGAAAACGGAGTCATAGTTTTCGCCGACTGTGCAATCATTCCTGACCCGACAGCCGAAGAGCTTGCATCTATTGCGATTTCTTCAGCAACAACGGCGAAAAGCCTTTTAAACATCGAGCCGCGGGTTGCTATGCTTTCATTCTCAACGAAGGGAAGCGCGAAACATGAACTTGTCGATAAAGTCGTCGAAGCTGTCCGCATAGCAAAAGTAAAAGTGCCGGAACTTATGGTTGACGGCGAGCTTCAACTCGATGCTGCACTCGTTCCCGAAGTTGGAGCGATGAAAGCAAAAGACAGTCCGGTCGCGGGAAAGGCAAACGTTCTTGTTTTTCCTGACTTGCAGTCAGGTAACATCGGTTACAAGCTTGTTCAGCGTCTTGCAAAAGCTAATACTATAGGACCGATTTCACAGGGCTTTGCTTTACCCATTAACGATTTATCGAGAGGATGCACTGCTCAGGAGATTGTTGACGTGATTGCTATCACAGCCGTACAGGCGATTGGTTAATTTAATAAACATTAAAATCTAATATGAAAATATTTGTCGTAAATACAGGAAGCTCATCACTGAAATACCAGCTTATTGATATGGAAGGGGAAAGAGTTATTTCAAAAGGAATTGTCGAAAGAATCGGCGAAGAGGGTTCTTTAATGTCCTATACTAATAACGGCGGTGAAAAACAGAAGATTGTACGCACGATTTCAAATCATTCAGAAGCGATGAAACTCGTATTTGAAATGCTGACTGACAAATCGGGCGGAGTTATTAAGAGTGTTACCGAAATAGACGCTATCGGACACAGAGTTGTCCATGCAGGTGAAAAGTATAAAAGTTCTGTGTTAATAACTGAGGATGTCGTAAAGGCTCTCGAAGACTGCGCGTTCTTCGCACCTCTGCATAATCCTGCAAACATAAAAGGTATCAGGGCTTGTCAGGAAGTTCTGCCTGAAGTACCGATGGTCGGTGTATTCGATACGGCTTTTCATCAGACCATGCCTGAATATACTTTCATGTATGCACTGCCTTATGAACTTTATGAAAAATATGGTATCAGGAGATACGGTTTCCACGGTACATCGCACAGGTATGTATCAGCCGTTGCTATGGACATGCTCGGAAAGAAAAACTCAAAGATTATTTCATGCCATCTCGGAAATGGTGCAAGTGTGGCAGCGATTCTCAACGGCATAAGTATAGATACTTCAATGGGTCACACTCCGACAGGCGGTCTTATCATGGGAACTCGCTGCGGCGACCTTGACCCTGCACTTATTCCAATTCTTGAAAACGTAGAACATCTTACGCCGAAACAGATTGATGAAGTGATGAATAAAAAAAGCGGTATGCTCGGTATCTCGGGAATAAGCAATGATTTCAGGGACCTTGAAGATGAGTTCCATAGAGGTAACATGAGGGCTAAGCTTGCACTCGAAATGTTCGATTACATGCTGAAAAAGTACATTGGTGCTTACATGCTTATACTCGGCGGTCTTGACGCATTGGTGTTCACAGCGGGTATAGGTGAAAATGACTGGGAAACAAGGTATGAAGCCTGCAAGAACATGGAGTTCCTCGGACTCTATCTCGATGTAGAAAAGAACAAGAACACAAAAGGCGTTTTAGCAGAAATCAGTCTGCCCGAATCCAAAATAAAAGTTTACGTAATCCCGACCAATGAAGAACTTATGATTGCACGAGATACAAGGTGCATCGTAGAAGAACTGAAAAAATAGTTTTTAGTTCATAGTTCTTAGTTGATAGTTGTTAGTTTTAAGTTGCGCGCTCTTTGTCGCAGATCCGCCATCTTATTGGGAGGACGTCCG
>JBHELA010000141.1:0-3212 GCA_041859005.1 Ignavibacteria bacterium | reverse complement strand
GTACACCTGGGCAATGAACATAGCAGCGACTGCCTGATACAAAGCTGTACCGTCCATGTTAACTGTAGCACCGAGAGGCAGGACGAAACTGGCTATTTTATTCGAGACTCCGAGTTTCTTTTCAGCTACTTCCATTTCAAGCGGAAGCGTTGCAGCTGAAGAACTGGTAGAAAAAGCAACTATCATAACCTGGCGAAGAGCTTTGTAAAAGGGTATTACTTTCTGTCGCGCGATGGTTTTTAAGAGTGTCGGATAAACAAATATCATTAAAAACAGAAGACCAGATGCGACTGTAATAACATACATAAGGAGAGTCTGGAGGATATTGAATCCGAACTCTGCGACGGTTGCGGAGATTAATGCAAAGACCGCGAAGGGAGCTATGAGCATAACTTTTTCGACGAGGAGAATCATGGCGCTGCTAAGACCATCGAAGAAATTAATAATGGTCTTTGATTTATCTTTAGGAATTTGAGTCAAGAATATACCTGTAAGAATTGCGAAGAAGACAACCTGAAGGAAATCACCGTCAGCAATTGCTTTAAAGGGATTTCGCGGGACAATGTTTACAAAGAAGTCAACGATGTTAACTGACACCTCCTGCTGTGCTTTTGATGATGCCTCATCGCTGAAGGTCTGGAGGAGCATAGCTTTTGTTTCAGGCGGCATAAAATGTCCAGGCTGAAAAAGGTTTGCAAACAATAAACCCGTTGTAATAGCAATTACGGTTGTGAACATAAATATAACAACAGTCTTGCCACCGATTCGAGCAACATTTCTAAGGTCGGACAGAGACGCTGCGCCGACGAGGAGCGATGCAAAGACAAGCGGGACTGCTATCATGTTAAGAAGACGAACGAAGACATCCCCGACAGGTTTTATGAGCGCCCCGAGTGTTTTTGACTTTGTGATTTCCTTAACTTCAGTAAATATTTTTTCCTGCTTGTCATTTGTGGTTACTTTTACTTTTACCTGTTCCTTGAGTTTTTTATCGGTGAAAGACTTTGAATACTTTATGATTGCAAGCTGAGAGTTGGAATCGAATGAACTGAGAACGGAATCACCCAGAAGAAATTTAACCTCAGTAAAACCTTTAACCTTTTCAGTCCCAGCATTTGAAACGACTTCAATGTTATTAGCACTCATATGGAAAACAGAGCCAAAGACGGCACCGAGAATAAGACCTATCAGAATCTGATTGTGAATTTTTATCTTAAATTTCTTCATAAGTTAAAATTTAATCTTCCATGATTGTAAAATTATGCAATAATTTCAATTGCAAAGGTATTACATTGCGGGAAGGATAATTTCTTTGTATCCGGTTGTTGACCACTCGGGTTTAAGAGGGTCGGTACTAAATTTTGTTACGGCAAAGTAGATTCGGGCTTTTTGAAAGATGCTGATACATCCTTTTGTGTAATCATTAATATTGAAGGATACAGACTGCGAATTATTATTTGTTTCAGATGTAACTTTTGCAGTAATGCTAAAATAGTTATCATCTATTTCAATATTCTCGGTTCTCTTATCGAAACAATAAGCAAGAAGGCTGCAAGTGTAAGGAGCAAGAAGTCCTTGTGATGATGAACGGTCGATTTTATATTCTACTACAATGGAAGTATTGTTGACGATAACATTTATAAGAGAGAGAGCTATGCCGTCATGCGGAGTTATTGATGCCAGAGGAGTGGGCTTTTTGTCATCGACAAGTTTTATGTTAGCTTTTATTAGTTTAGTATAGGCACTTCTACCCGGGGCACTGGAATTTTTCCAAATTACATTAATGGGATTAATGGATGAAGCGGCAACTGCGAAAGCGGTGCAGATACCGAAACGCGTGCGATTGTGAACGCAGTCTTTAGATTTTGAGATTTTGATATTAGCAACGTATTCAGACATTACAGTTTTACCGTTTACGTTTCGGTAAACAACGTCACCAATCCTGCCTTTTGGCTTTCCGAGAACTTGTTTATTGTTTATAGCCATTTTTTATAGTTTTATACTAAATATGGTGATTTTAGGGTTAAAACGCAATATAATAATATCGCAGACATATCGCAGACATATCGCAGGCATATCGCAGGCATATCGCAGGCATACGAAAAAATATGACTATTGGGGAGGGAAAGGGTATAACTTGTAGGTTGGGCGTGGATTTTGGGTGAGAATAGGTGGGGGGTGATAATATCTTGAATAAATTATAAATTTTGTATATTTAAAGGGAGTCTCGAGATACAGCAAAAGATGCAAACAATTAAGAATAAATTTAAGTTGTTTGGAAATGTAGAAAGTAGGAGTGTTTTATTTTAAAAAGTTTGTTTTTATTACAACATTTTGGATAGCAGCATTGTATATTTAAACGGATGTTCAACCCCTTCGGGGTTGTGGTTTTAGCGGTATGCCCCCCGGCTGCGCCGGGGGTTATTCATATTAAACCCCTGCGGGGTTTTAAGAAACAGGAACTTTATAGTTGGGCTAAAGCCCAGACTCAACAAATAGCTTCTATCCGTTGCCTGAAGGCAACGGCAATTGGAAATAATTTTTAAATTGGTTAATGACAAGACAGAACATTTTAGTGAATTTTAAATTATACGGTGATGAAAATTATTAAGGTGGTGTTATTAATGATTTTGCTAATGCCTGTTTTCTGTTTAGGGCAGACAGAGAATCCGATAAAGAGTGTGAGAGGGACGTGGATAAATTTTGCGTATATGGATGAACGGAACAAATACATGAATCCTGCGGGTACGGACATGACGTCTCCTGAGTTATGGCGATTAAAGGTTAAGGAGCTTTCGGAAATGGGGATTGAGTACATTGTAATAATGTATGCGGCAAATGAGCGAAAGTCTTATTACCCTTCTACATTCATGACGCCTGCATATACAGCGGGCAGAGAGAGTCCGATTGATGCCGTGATGAATGCCGCAGACGAGCACAACCTAAAGGTGTTTATGAGTACGGGATGGGCGATAAATCAGGATGACAATATACTGACACAAGAAATTCTGGAGACTCAATTAAAAATTTTACGCGAGACTGCCGGGCTGTATTCAAAACACAAGTCGTTTTACGGATGGTATTATCCCTGCGAGGGAGTTATAGTTCCTTATTTATCGCAAGAGCATGTAAATATAACAAACAGGCTAAGTGCTGAATCAAGGAGTTTAACGCCGAATGCGAAGATAATGGTTTCGCCTTACGGACTGCGT
>JBHELA010000338.1:0-4764 GCA_041859005.1 Ignavibacteria bacterium | reverse complement strand
TAGTAACTTTTTCATCTTAAATTTCTTGTAAATAAAAAACGCTTAAACTTTTTCCGAACCTGATAAAGAGAAAAAATTTAAGCGTCAAAATCGTAGTAATTTCCTACGCCGGCATTATCCGTCAGGTTCTAAGGGTTTAATCTCAGCATCCCCGCTTTCCGCAGGGCAGCACCCCAATACTCTATTCAAAAGAACTATTACAAACTTACTGGAATTATTTTGTATATGCAAGTCGGGTAGTGAGGTAACAACTTCTCACAACCCTCCTTCCCAAACACGAAGTGTTCGCCCTTAACCTCTCCCTGCATAATCTTAGCAGGGATCAGGAAGGCAGTAAGGAATTTAGAACATTATTTCAATAACAACATTTTCTTTGTCTCTGTGAAGCCCCCAGTCATCAATTTATAAAAATACACTCCGCTTGTTAGTTGCGAACCGTCGAACGATACTCCATACGTTCCGGGCTTTAGCGATTCATTAACAAGTGTTTGAACTTCGCGACCCATAACGTCATAGACTTTCAGCATTACCTTGTCATTCCCTGATGTTCTTACAGGGAATCCATTGATAACATCAAATTTTATCTTTGTTGTTGAATTAAACGGATTCGGATAGTTTTGCGATAGTGAATATGAAGATGGTGTTTCTGTGCTGATGTTTTGGATGCTGATAATTTCAGAATAGGAACGACGCCAAACGGATTGATCGCTTGTTCCTGCAAAAATGAAATTGTTAGCAATCAATAAAGCTTCAATAGAAGAGATAGTTCCGAACCCTTGATTTTTTTGAATCCAATTTATTCCATTATTCGTGGAGAGATAAATCCCAGTAGGACTTGTGTAATCATAAGTACCTCCAAATATGTTATTTCCACTAGAAGCAAGAGAAATGACGTATTTATTATTCAATGATGTTTGAGACCAACTTAACCCGTTATTTGTAGATAAATATACACCCTCGCTAATTGTTCCTGCAAAAATATTACTTCCTATTGTTGCAACAGACATAATTGTTTTATTATTCAAAGCAGTTATTGACCAGTTTAGCCCATTATTTGTTGATCGATATACTCCATATTGATTAGTACCTGCAAATACATTGTTCCCATTCGATGCAAGTGATATTATCGAATTATTGTTAATTAAAGTTTGTGTCCAAGTATCACCACTATTTGTTGATGTATAAATACCTCTACCAGCAGTCCCTGCTATTATATTACTTCCAACAGTTACTAAGGCAATAATGGCTTCGTTTAAAGAAGTAAGAGTCCAATTTGAACCAAAATTTGAAGAACGATATAAACCTTTGGCACCTGTTGATAGGTTATAGATTCCTGCATAAATGTAACTTCCAAATGAAGTAAGTGCCTCAGGAAATTTTGCATTTAAATTAGTTAATGACCAATTTACTCCATTATTAGTAGATCTATAAACTCCGCTTGTGTTCGATGTGAAATTCACACATGATGCAAATAGGTTTGTTCCAAGTGTAGTAAAGGCAATAATTTCATTATTATTTCCTGTACCAGTAGACATTTGCACCCACTGGCTCATACAATTATTAATTAAAAATGAAAAATTAAGAAGAAGAGCAAGAACAATTAGTAAAGTTTTTCTTTTCATTATTTTATAAGTTTAGATTTACATTCTTTTAAAACTTCTTCTCAAGCAGAACTTGGGAAGAAGAGTTAAATTCATAATTACCAATATTTTTAACTGAATTTTTCATTATAATAATTTAATATTCCTTCACTTATTATATAAGATGGAGAATTAACGAATTTTACAACAAAATTTACAAAATATTACAAATCGCCTGGTAATAAACCAAGTAAATTACCAATAATATAATCTATATTAAAGAACTTAATTGGGACGTTTATTTCGGAATGATAATTTTTAATCATGAACAAATCCTTTTTAGATTCACTTTGCATCAAATTAAGTTGATCGTTTATTTCGGAGTTATCAGCAATTATAATTATCCTTGTAACATTTTTATCATTATATATTTGTTCTAACATGTTAATAAAATGTTCTCGACAACTTTCATCTTCATCAGCAAAATACGAACGAATAAAAAAGATTGCAATTTCATTTTCAAATGTGGTTTCATTTATTTCGCTAACCAATTCTGATGGTTTACAAAAATATAAATCACTGTCTTCAAGAGTGTGAGCAAATATAACATCAACAGTTGAGCCTTTTTCGTTGACTCCAGATTGTGTAGCAAATGATGTAATTAATTGAACAACATCAATTTGTTTAAATTCCTTTTCAGGGTACAAATCTCTATAAAACACCAATAATTCTTTTGTTTTTTCATTAAGAAAGTCGGTGTCAATAAGTATTACCGTTTTGTTTAGTTTACCAAAGTTCATAATAGTTGTTAAGTTTATTGTTTGGGTAATGTTTTAAAATAGTTTGATGAATAAATATTATATTATTAGATAAATAATCAGTAATATTATGTCAATTATAAAATACATCAATATTTTGAATAATTGATTTCCCCCGTAACGTTTCATTTCATCCATCCCCATTTCTTCATTCATTACATAAGTGGTTCTTTGTAAAAATTTCATACTTTTGTAGTACATAATGATTAGGGCTAATAAAACTATCGTGATGATAATGATAAATACTAAAATTGTTATTTTCATATTATATATTAGTGTTTAAATTATTTTGATTTATAAATTTGAATTATCATATATTGTTGTTTTCATCATTGTTAATCTTAATTATCCAATTATTACTCTTCTTGCTTTTGATTTTTCTATATTTTGTTTATTGCTCTAATTATTATGATAATAACGAGTATAATCCCAGTTAGTATAAGTGAAATACCTGCAACATAACCAATATAGCCTATTAACATATAAATATAACAGAACATATTTCTAAATAAAATCAATGTTTTGTGAGTATTTATAAAATCTGAGAATGTATCCTTGATTCTTAATAAATAATTTGATGCTTTTGGAAAGAATCCTTTAAGAATTATAATAAAGATCATAAAACAACCATAAACCACAGAATACAAAATAATTATACCAATCGAAATTGAAAATATATAAAGAATGATTTCCATCACTGGTGTGTTAAAAGGCTCCTTTAGTGTATTCATTTGCTATTTCATTTAACTGAGTTACTTTATGAAAACTAAACGTAATTATATCAGAAATATTATCATTCCGTGATAATATATTAAGACTCTGGATTCCCTCTTTCGCGGGAATGACACAATCGAGAACAATAATAAACCATTAATAACAAAGTAGATGTTTATCTTTTCCCAATTTACTAAATTCTTAAATAAAAAAGACTTCATAATTCTGTGATAATGAAGTCTTTCATGACGTTAAAAATTATCACCTTCGAAAATTCCTTTTGCTGATGTATTTTGAAATCTTAATTCCCTTAAAATGCTTGAATTACCTTGATGTACTATTGTTCTTCCTTTCCGCCCGAGAAGTACTCGAGATAATTTTTAATTAATTAGAACGGACATTTAAATCATCAAGAGCATCTCAATAATATTTTCCCGGCTTCTCAGATAATAATTAGAAAGAGCGCACAAAGTGCGCATAAAGTGCGCATAATGTACGCATATTATTGACGTAGCTTTGTCTTTAGACTCTCTATTTCTGCACCTGTTTCATTTCGAACATATTCAAAATATTCTGTGACTTACAATTTATGTTGACAAATAAAACTCTATAGACTAAATTACATTTGAACCGGTTGACTGCGACGTAGCCTTTTAGGCATTGTGACGCTTTTGCGATCACCTGGAGCTCGACTCCTACTCTTTAAAGAGTAATCATATTCTCCCCTTACGGGTTGAGATTATTACTGCAGTCCCGGTTCATTTTTTGCACTTGCATTACCTTTTCTCTTAATCTTTATCTCTAAATTTCATATTTTGCATCTCTATTAAATTTTAATACTATAAGGAATAATAAAAATGGCAGAATGGGATATTTTATCTAAGGAGGATATAAAACTTATTCAGGATTCTTTCGGTAAGCTCTCTGACAAATATCAGGAAACAGGCGATATTCTCTATAAGCATCTTTTTGAAACATCGCCCGGTGTTACGAAAATATTCAAGGGTGATATGAGTGAACAGGCAAGAACATTTATGAGGATGATTAAGACGGTTGTTGAAGGTCTTAATAATGTGCACATTATAATGCCCGCAATTCAGAACATGGGAAGCAGGCATATTGATTACGGAGTCGCTCCTGAACAGTATTCTGACTTTAAGAAATCATTAATGTATGCACTCGATAAAGTGCTTGGCAAAGATTTTGACGATAAGACTAAAGAGGCATGGAGCAAACTCTACGACGTTCTCCAGGCTCTCATGAAAAGCAATCACTGATAGATTTTATTACAAAACAAAAAGGGGCTTCAAAGCCCATTTTCCATTTAAAATGTCCTCCCCACTCGCGAAGCAGATACGCGAAGCGTTCTTAGCGGGGAACCAGATATTTAAATTAGCAACTTATAATTATTCAATGCCTTCATGTAATTAGCTCTTTCGAAAGCACCCGGGTCGGCCACTGATTTCTGGCTCATGCTTCCCTTCATCTGTTCAATCGAATCGTATTCTTGATCCGTCATCCACTGCTCAAGTTCTTTAAGTATCTCAGTCACTCTTTCAATTCCGTTTGCCAGAAGCTCAGACGTCATGCAGGTTATATCCGCACCCGCCATTACCATCTTTAAAACGTCTTCATAACTGTGAATGCCGGTT
>JBHELA010000320.1:0-5147 GCA_041859005.1 Ignavibacteria bacterium | reverse complement strand
CTGTGTGTCGTATAATCACAGCCGTTTACGAAAACAGCCGTAATAAACAAAGATATAAGAAAAATACTATTAAAAACTCTTAACATATTCCTAAAATTATCCCGTTTTTATCCCTTAATCAAGCCAAATTTCACATAAAATGATTTAAAAGTATATCCTGTAAGTCCCGTACGCCTAAGTGCCAACGGAAGGGACGTCATATCAATATCAAATAATATGTTAGATTTCTAAAGTCCCATCGGGACGATATATCAATAGCAAATAATATGTATGTTTCTAAAGTCCCATCGGGACGGAATATCAATACACAATTCAACAACTGCTTGTTTACGAAATCCCGTATTCCTGCCTGCTGCAGGCCAGCCTTTAGGCAGGGATTTAATTTGAATAACTCCATTCTAAACCCTATTGTGTGACATACAAACAAAATGTTTTGCCATGAAATCCCGAAGGGATTTAATGTGAATAATTCCATTCTATACCCTATTGTGTGACATACAAACAAAATGTTTTGCTATAAAATCCCGAAGGGATTTAATTTGAATAATTCCATTCTAAACCCTATTGTGTGACATATAAACAAAATGTTTTGCTATGAAATCCCGAAGGGATTTAATGTAAATAACCCCGGGCGAAGCCCGGGGCAAGATAACACACACAATACCCTATTGTGTGACATACAAACAAAATGTTTTGCTATGAAATCCCGAAGGGATTTAATGTGAATAACCCCGGGCGAAGCCCGGGGCAAGATAACACACAAAATCAACCCCGAAGGGGTTGAACAAATTGCTTTGTTCTGTATTATCCATTCACCTTTTTCCCCTTCCCATTTGAATTGAAACTGAAAACATATAGGTTTATATTTACAAATGAAAACTAAAAAGATTACCGAAGAAAAAGCCATTCTTGATTCGAAAGACGAAAAAGAACTAAACGATAATTCACTCAACGTACCCCGTAATATAAAAGATAATTTCTCGCAGGATAGTTTACCCGTTCTGCCGTTAAAGGATATCGTTATTTACCCTTATATGGTCTATCCTATTCTTGCCGGCAGGGATTCCTCAATCCGCGCAATAAATAAAGCTTCCGAAAAGGATAATAATTTTATATTTCTCGTTACTCAAAAAGACGGAAGTATTGAAGAACCAACAACCGATAACCTCCATAAAACAGGCGTTATCGCAAAAATCCTGCAGGTCGTTCGTATGCCGAACGGTCTCATGAAAATACTTATCGACGCTGTCATTGCTGCAAAAGTTGTGAACTTTTACAAAGATGATTTTATCTATGCTGACCTTCAGATTAGAACCGATAACAATGAGTACGAATCTCAGATAGATATGCTTGCAAAAAGGGCTTCAAGGCTCTTTGAAGAGTACGTTACGCTGAACCCGACTCTTACTAAGGATTCATACACAAGCTACGAGGTACTTAAAGAGTACGATAAAAAGCTTTATTTCATAGCATCAACTCTCGCGGTTAACTTTTCCGAAAAGCAGAAAATCCTCGATACTGAAAATCTTTACGACAGGTACTTTAACCTGATAACAGTTCTCGTTTCTGAAGTGCAGGCTTTGAAGATTGAAAAGGAAATTGAGGCGAAAGTAACTTCATCAATGCAGAAGAACCAGCGCAAGTTTATCGTTCAGGAACAAATCCGTATTCTGCAGGATGAACTTGGCGAAAATGCTGAGCTTGATCCTGACCTCCAGAAGCTGAAAACTGCTATCGATAATGCTGACATGCCGGAACATGTTAAAAAGAAAGCACACGAAGAATTCGATAAGCTTAAAAAGACTCCTTCAATGTCGCCTGATTTCAGCGTGTCACGAAATTATCTTGAGTGGATGACATCAGTTCCCTGGAATATATTTACTGAAGATAATTTCGACCTTGATAATGCGAAGAAGATTCTGGACCAGGACCATTTCGGTCTCGAGAAACCAAAAGAAAGAATTCTCGAACTTCTTGCTGTGCTGAAACTTCTTAAAGATAAGAATATAAAGAAACCGCCTAAAGGGCAGATACTATGTTTCGTAGGTCCTCCGGGAGTCGGCAAAACCTCACTTGGTAAATCAATTGCACGTGCTCTTAACAGAAAGTTTGCACGCCTCTCAATCGGCGGCGTAAAAGATGAAGCTGAAATTCGCGGTCACAGAAGAACTTACATCGGCGCATTGCCGGGCAAGATAATCCAGGCGATGAAGAAGGCAGGGACGATAAATCCGGTTATTCTTATTGACGAGATTGATAAAATGAGCAGTGATTTCCGCGGCGACCCGTCATCAGCGATGCTTGAGGTGCTGGACCCGGAACAGAATCAGACGTTCAATGACCATTACTTAGACGTTGACTATGACTTATCACAGGTGCTTTTTATCACTACGGCAAATGTGCAGTATCAGATTCCGCTGCCTTTACAGGATAGAATGGAAACGATCGAGATGCGCAGCTATCTTGATTTTGAAAAGCTGCAAATCGCGAAGAGACATATAATAACAAAGGAAATCGCCGAGCACGGACTTGAGCCGAAACAGGTTGAATTCCCGGATGATATGATTTTACGAGTGATACGTGATTACACAAGAGAAGCAGGAGTGAGAAATCTTGAGCGCGAGTTATCTACAATTATTAGAAAAGTTACGCGTAAAGTTGTTACAGACAAAAAGAAAAGCAATAAGCCGGTACAAATCACAAACGAACTTGTAACGGAATATTTAGGTGTGCCTAAGTACAGAAATAAAGCCCAGGATGAAAAAATAAAAAACAGAATCGGCAGCATTACGGGACTTGCGTGGACATCAGTCGGCGGAGATGTGCTTTACATAGATGTAACTGTAATGAAAGGAACGCCATCGAAGCTTACTCTTACGGGTCAGCTTGGTGACGTGATGAAGGAATCGGTAAGCGCAGGATTCTCCTATATAAAAGCGAATGCAGCAAAGTTTAAAATTCCGGCAACGTGGTTCAAAGATAAAGAGATACATATTCATTTACCTGAAGGCGCGATTCCGAAAGACGGTCCATCAGCAGGTATTACAATGATAATGGCAATGCTTTCTGCCATCACAAAAATGCCTGCGAAGACTGACGTTGCTATGACGGGCGAAATTACATTGAGAGGTAACGTGCTTGCAATCGGCGGACTGAATGAAAAACTGCTTGCTGCATTAAGAAGCGGAATAAAAACCGTTCTGATTCCGAAAGAGAACGAAAAAGATTTAGTAGAGATATCCGATGAGATAAAATCTAAGCTGACGATTATTCCTGTAGAGAAAGTTGAAGAGGGGTTTAAGTATGTGTTTGGGACAAACAAAATAGTATTTAAGAAGTGATTTCGAATTTAAGAATTAAGATATAAGATTTAAGAATTTTTGAATTGAGTTGTCTTCCCGGGCTTGACCCGGGATCCAATCATAATATTTCCGATTTCTATTCATGAAAACACTTATTGCAATTTTACTACTACTCCCCTCTTTACTGTTTGCGCAGAATGATGTTAAAAAAAACGTGCAGGTGAATAAGTCATCCTCCTATTTTGAGCCGGAGGAAATGACGATTGCAATAAATCCCACAAATCCGAATAACTTCATTGCTGGAGCGAACTTAGACTGGTATTATTATTCATTCGATAAGGGCAAAACATGGACTGAAGGCAAGATGCCGGGTCCTGTTATCTACGGCGACCCGATGGTTTACTTTGATATGCTCGGCAATGCATACTACTGCCATTTGGGACCGTTTGGCAATACGGGGATTTTAATTGCGCGTTCATCTGACGGCGGAAAGACCTGGAGCGAGAGCAAAAAAATTTACGGCAATAACGGAAGCGTTCCGTTTATGGATAAAGAATGGCTTACCTCTGATAGAAGCGATACAAAGTACAAAAATAATTTGTATATCTCCTGGACGCAGTTCGATAAATACGGAAGCAGTAATCCAAAAGACTCGTCAAGAATTTTATTCTCACGGTCAACTGATCACGGAGTAAGTTTTTCATCTCCGTTGGTAATCTCAAAGTATTTGGGAGATTCGAAGGACGGTGATTCAACAGTTGAAGGCGCAGTGCCATGTGTAAGTCCCGAAGGAAATGTTTATGTAGCATGGAGCGGACCGCAGGGAATTGTATTCACAAAATCCACTGACGGAGGCTTATCATTTCCGCCGGAAAAATTTGTAGTTAAGCAGGCAGGCGGATGGACGTACGAAGTGCCGGGAATTTACAGATGCAACGGACTGCCGTTCACTGACTGTGATATTTCAGAGAGTCCCTATAGAGGAACGGTATATATAAATTATTCCGACAGCACTAACGGCGACCATGATGTTTTTATAGTGAAGTCAACCGATGAAGGCGAAACATGGAGCGCGCCTATAAGAGTAAATGATGATTCAGTTGGCATCGGTAAAGAGCAGTTCATGAGCCACTTCAGCGTTGATCCGGTTACAGGAGTTATCAACGTTTTATTTTATGACAGAAGAAATTATGACGACAGAAAGACTGACGTTTACATGGCAAGAAGCACTGACGGCGGAGCAACATTTGAGAATATAAAGGTAAGCGATTCACCTTTCACTCCCGTTAAATCAATTTTCTTCGGTGATTATATCGGAATTAATTCCTATAATAATCTGGTAACGTGCCTTTGGATGAAGCTTGACGGCACGCAGCTATCGGTGCAAAATTTTACAAAACAATTTTAATCTTTATTTAATAATACAATATTACATTGGCAGAGAGCAAAGGATATCAGGTATCGGCAAGGAAGTACAGACCGCAGAGATTCGATGAAGTTTCTTCACAGGAATTTGTAACGGATACACTTAAGAATGCAATCCTCGCTGAGAAAATTGCGCATGCATATATATTAAGCGGACCTAGAGGCGTCGGCAAAACTACTATAGCAAGAATTTTTGCGAAGGCACTGAACTGTAAAAATTTACAGAACGGGGAGCCTTGCAACGTTTGCGATAGCTGCGTTGAAATTACAAAGGGAACACATCCCGATGTATTTGAGCTTGATGCTGCATCAAACAGAGGTATAGATGACGTTCGCGCTATTCAGGACGCTGCAAAGTTTTATCCCATCAAAGGAAAGAAAAAATTCTTTATAGTCGATGAAGTTCATATGCTTACAGGG
>JBHELA010000267.1:0-3858 GCA_041859005.1 Ignavibacteria bacterium | reverse complement strand
TTGATTCTAACAAAACAGTAACTGTTTTCGATAAAAGAGCAAATGCATTGCTTGACCTCGGATGGTATAATCCGGGTCAGGGGAAACTGTATAAAGTAGCCCCCGTTATGCAGGAAGGGGGAACATTCGTATGCGATGAGGCAGTATCTACTTCAGCATTTACGTGCAATGGAACGGTTTTTAATAACGGCTATGACCTTAAGATATCTCCAAACACAACAATAACTTTTTCAAATCATGCGGGAATAGAAATGAACGGCGGAAGTTTTGAATGCGGAGAGTTCAGCACAGAAAATAACATGGTTACATTTAACGGTACGGATAGTTCCAAAGGGATTATTCTTTCAGACTGTTCAAACGGTGGCATTTATAACACAACCGTAAACAATCTTAAGAATGACAGCTCAGAAACAGCAATACTGATTTCAAATACCTATGATATTAACATGAAAGGCTGTGTATTCAATGCAGCAGCAAATTCAGGAGGGCTAAACATATCATTTACCATTGACCCTCCGGATACACTGTCTTTAAACGTAAGCGAATGCAGTTTTCTGATGGGTTCAAGCGGATGTGATGCATTAAGCATATCTTCAAGCGGCTCGCCGTCTGCTGCTGTTTTAATAGACTGGTGCACTTTCACGACCTCCAATGACAGTTCTAATGCCTTAAGATTGATAAACGTAACGGGAGGAGCGGTAAAGAACAGCACATTCGTTAATTTTAATACTACGATAAGTGCACTCGGCTCTGCTTTTGATCTGTATAACAACAAAATACTCGGGAAAACATACTCAACGGGAATATTCTGTGCCAATGAAAGCAGTATAATACTTAAACCATTATCGGGAAATTACCTCGGAGGCTACAACTACATTAAAAACTACGGGACATCTTCAAGCTGTATCAACGTGAATAACTCATATTTTGATATAAACTACGGAGAAAACGATTTCGACCTTAGCGACCTTGATAACTCAAAGTTTTTTACAGGCACATTATACGGTGACCCGTGCGATAACGTTGACGCGACTAAAAACTGTTTTCATGAAGACAGCACGGTAAATGTTGAAGCAAATCATTCGGTAACATGGTATAATAACAGTGACCCTGTCAGTTTCACATTCACCGACTATAGCTGCGAACTTACACCACTTGAAAACTTCTTTGTACTTCAATATGACGGCTATAACGACACAATATACAGAAGCGGAGGAGGAGAGGGCGGAGGATTTAATCCAAATAAAACTTTAAACACAGAAGAAAACACATACAAAAGCTTAAAAGACACGGTAAACATAAATCTCAGAAAGAGAAATTATACTGTTGTAGAAACATACGCTAAACTGTTACTTACACAGTATCCCGACAGCCTTGAAAGCATTGGAATGGTACAGAAGCTATACATGGCATCACTGAACCTTGACAGCACAAAAATAGGATTAACTAAGACATTCCTTGAAAATCTGATATCCAATAACACACAAAACCCAATCCTCATAAAACGTGCATTTTATTTCATACAGAAATGTAAGGTAAAACTCGGGCAATATCAGTCTGCACTCGAGGGATTTCAGTACATAATGACACAGAATCCTTATACATACGAAGGACTCGTCGCATCATGGGATTATGCCGCTACTTTTCTTCTTATGGGAACAGGGGGAAGTATTCAAGGAGATAACGAACAAACACTTGAAGATTTCAATACTCCGGCAGACACGCTATTAAGCCGTATGTCAAAACGGGACATTAATTCAGCAAAGAACAAAAACTCAAACACAAACGAACAAACGACAAAAATATTCTACGAGAAAATAAAGAACACGACAAAAGATGACAGGTCAAAACAAGAAGAGAAGATAAAATCACTTGAAAAGACGCTTGAATCTTCAAAGAGCACACCGGAAAAGAACGAAGCCGCGAGAGAGCTTGCAGTTATGAAGCAAATAAAAGAAGCAGTTAAGATAAAGAAACCCAATACTGTCATGAATCATATTCAGATAATGAATGATGATATAAAGAAAGTCTTTGGGGTTGGAAAGCAAAGCTCAAAGGAATCAACGAATAGTCTTATCCCTCAAACATATCAGTTATATCAGAACTATCCGAACCCGTTTAATCCGACAACAAAGATAGCCTTCGACCTGCCGAAAAATGCTAAGGTGAAACTGGTCATTTACGACATACTCGGAAGAGAAATGAAAACGCTCGTAAACAACGAATTCCGTTCAGCAGGAAAATACATAACCGAGTTCAACGGTTCGAACATGGCAAGCGGAATTTACTTCGCAAGAATACTTGTAAACGAAGGAAAGGATTTTATTGCAGTTAAGAAGATGGTTCTTCTAAAATAACTGAATATTATTTCATATTTCTCTAAGGCAGGAAGTTAAAATCTCCTGCCTTTTCGTTTTAATATAACCGGGTGAAATTATTATTGAATTTAATTATAAAAACGGTATAAACCTGCCTAATTATATGCATTTATATCTTGATTGTAATTAATTAAAAATCTATATTTATATGATTTCGGTGGATTTTATAACGAGTGGGTTGGTGACCCACTTTTTTATTTTAGAATAGTTTGTCGTATGGAAGAAAAAATAAGGAAAATATTAATTTCAATATTTGAAGGGAAAAACCATCATTTAATTGATGTCGTTATCAGAGGCGAAAAGAAGAATAAAATCGCTGAGATTTACGTTGACTCAGAGAATGGTATTAACCTTGACGAGCTGTCAGAAATAAGCAGGGACGTGAATTCAGCGCTGGACTCGGATGAAATTATAAACGAGTTTCTGAAAGTCGTTGTTTCATCTCCCGGTGCAGAGAATCCGTTTAAATTCTGCTGGCAGCTAAAAAAACACGTCGGCAGAGTACTGAGCTTTTTCTCAGAAGGACAGGCATCGGAAGGCAAACTGATTGATGTTAATTGTGAAACAGAAGAGCTTGTATTCGAAGTATTCAAAAGTAAGAAAGAAGTTATGGAGTTAAGATTCAAGTTCGAGGGACTCGAAAACTTAATCGTGAAGTTACCTTTTTAGAAACAAAAATTTATTTATTCATATTATGAAGTCAGATATAGTAGAAGCGTTTGTTCAAATGGCAAAAATGAAGAGTATCGACAGAGATATTCTTGAGAGCGTCATTAAGGATTCTTTCAGAAAGATGATGGAAAAGAAGCATGGTCCTACTGCTAATTTTGATATAATTGTAAACATGGAAAAGGGTAATATTGAAATATTTCTGTATAAAACAGTTGTTGAAGATGTTACCGACCCCGCGACTGAAATCGACGTTGAATCAGCTATGGAAAAAACCGGTGAGGAGTTCGAAGTCGGCGATGATTATGTCGAAGAAGTTCCGATTGATGAGTTCGGCAGAAGGTCTGTTCTTAACCTGAAACAGAATCTGAACCAGAAGCTTAAAGAAATTGATAAGGAAGTCACATACAATTTTTACAAAGAACAGCTCGGTGAAATTTTAGTCGGAGAGGTTTACCAGATAAAACCGAATTCAATATTGCTCATGCATAACGGCTGCGAACTTTTCTTCCCAAAAGAAGAACAGATTGGCAAAGAAAGATACAAGAAGGGCGATAACATCAGAGTAATTATCAAGCGTATTGAGAAAAAACCCTCGGGCCCGCCTTTGATAGTTGTATCGCGTGCTGATGAAAAGTTCTTGTATAAATTATTCGAAAATGAAATACCCGAAATATACGACGGTATTCTCGAGATTAAAGGTATCGCAAGAGACCCCGGTGAAAGAGCTAAGATAGCCGTGCTTTCAAACGACGATAAGATAGATGCAGTGGGTGCATGCGTCGGTATGAAGGGTATGAGAATACATTCA
>JBHELA010000086.1:0-9571 GCA_041859005.1 Ignavibacteria bacterium | reverse complement strand
CGGCAGCGTAAAGCTGTAAACGCCTTTTTTCTGTCCTGTTATCGAATCAGTTTCTGTGGCGATTTCAAAAAGGTCAAATATAAGACCCATTATGAATGCTTTGTAAGATTCATTATACCTGATTTTCTCTTCAAGTGAAAGAGGTATTATATCATTAAAAATATAATAATTTTTATCTATATGAAGGTCTATATTCAGGTTTCGTGACAGGTTTTTATAATAACTTCTCATTTCTTCGGAAACAGTGTATGAATAAAACAGCGGAAAACCTGCCCATTCTGTGTAGAATGTAATTGAAGAGTTGTCAGCGGAATCTTTGAACTCAACAGAGTTTCCTGCAATTGAATGTATTAAGCTCTTGAATTTATTGAATGATGCTGTGTTTGTCCTTGTTCCAACGTAAAACTTCTTTGCAGAATCGTCCAGCTTGAACCTCCCCGGTATTTCATTTATTCTCAGCCATGGAAATGCCTGTGAAAGCATACCCCTTATTTTCGATTCACTCCTCAGTACATCTTTCTCAAAAAGAATTTCGGTAATATTATAATCTTCCCTTATTCCCTCAAATTGTTTTCTTGCAAATTTCAGCATACTGTTCTCAACTATTTTAGCATCGCTGTCTTTCAGTATGTTTACTATGTCAGTGACATCCGATGCATTCAGTTCTTTCAGCAGTTCAAATGCAAGTATCTTAATCTTATCCGTTGCGTTCTGCCCGCTGCCGATGTACCTTATGTAATAATCATTCTTTACATCATCCGGGTCATAAATATGCAAATTAAAACTTGTATCCTGTCTCTGTATGAAATATTCATACTTCTTCCTGAAGTTATCCTTCAACAGACCTAAATTTCCCGTAAGCTTGTTAATGTCGCTTATTAATCCCGTAAATAGTATTTTGCCGTCATCTGTCTTCGTTCCTCTTTCAATTAATCCGAGTATTCTCTGACATATTTCCTTAGCATAATATCTTGAATGAAGCTTAATCAACGCATTGTAATACTCATCAAGCACTTTCAGTAGTTTCTCTAAAGTGCCTCCCATCGCGGCTTTACGCATTACATTTATTTTCGACCTCGATTCATCTTCCCTTAAATCCTGAAGTCTGCTTTTCGCTTCAGCCTCTAATCGTGTTATCAGAATTTGAAGATCTTTTATTTCTTTGTCAAATGTTGGGATATAATCGAAATTACCGTTTGTCAGTATGAACTGAAGCCTTCTTAGTAAACTTATTGAATAAAATACCCCTCTTGTTGAGTCATTAATCAGTGAATTTATTTTTCTCTCAAGCTTGCCGGTAGTGTTCCTTTCTCTGTCACCGATTATATTCTTTATTGTGTTATTTCTGTTCGTATATATCTGAGAGTAGAACAGACCTTTCCTGCTTACATCGTTGTCATCTTTGAAGTTAGTATCAAACTTCAGCTTTTCGCTTGTAATATAAGATGACCACTTGTCACCGCGTTTACCGCTTATTAAATCATTCTTTAAATTGTTCAGAAAAGATTTTATCTGAGATTGTATGGATGATTTCTCTCCCATACTATAAAGCGAATTCAGCATTTGATGCTTTGAGCTTGATTCTGCAAGACCAAGCTCTGGAAGCATCTCTTCCCTCAGGTACTCGTCAATACTGCTCTGCGACCCTTCGGCATATGTTAAATAATAATTTATTATATCTTCACATAGCTTGTATGAACAGGAAAGTATTATTCTGTCAACGGGTATCGAAATCGTAGCTTGACCGAGTGTCGAATATTTTCTTGAGAATGTATTCTCTGTTACAGTATTATCATCAGGATAAAGCCGTTGCTTGTACTGAACCAGGTTCACTCTTACACCTCTTTTATAATTTGCAAAGTCTGAATTTGAGAAATCCTGGAATATTGTATCAGATATCATCTTATAAATATCCCTGTTGCTCATTTCCGAAAGAGATAAATTCTTGCAGTTTTCTCCGTCTATCAGGTAAACATCATCGTAAACTCCCGGCTGGAATTTATGCGGCTCGTTTTTCTTCCATGATATATTAAATGGATTCTTTAGATTGTAATACTCAAGTTCCATCAGTGCTGCATATCCGTTCGCAAAAACCCTCTCTTTTCCGTATCCTTGGTATATTTTCGGCAGTACTATGTATGAGGAAGATATTGCCTGATTTCTGAATAAATGTCTTATCATAAATCCGAGGTCAAGGAACATACCCGACCCCGTTCCGCCGCTTACTGAAGTTATTACATATACGTTTATCTTTTCCGTATTTACGTTCTTAATATTGTGCTTTTCTTTTACAACGTTTATCGACCTTGAATCTGTAATCGTTGATTTGGCAGATGTAAGTTTATATACTATTTCATCATAATTATGAAAAAGTGCCAGTCTTGCCGCAGGTCTTATCTGCCCCGCGCCTGTATTCATCGTTCCAAGCTTTCCGATTTCGCCTGTAGTGTTTAACCATTCCTTAATGTGTGGTACATCGTTAATTCTGTGTATATAATCAGATGGATTTACTGGATTAAAAACTTTTTCGGATGGTTTAAAGTCTATCTCATTTATAAGGTAATCTCTTTCACGTGCTATTCCGCTTTCTTCGGCAGGTGCGTTGTCTGTGTCTATGTATAAATATGATGTTATTGGGAAGTCATCAAGCGATCCGTATTTTTCAACAAACTGTCTCCTTATCCTCAAAAGCACTTCCTTTCCTGTGCCTCCGAGACCAATGAGAATTGTCGGCATAAATTCCTGTGTCTTGAGCTCTAATGAACCCTTTTCTATGGTTACAGGTTCTTTTTGTTCCGGTAATTTAAATGGATCTGCCATATCTGTTATTTATAATTTAAATAAAATTAATCATATCTCATTTTATAAAATAGTGAAAAGAAATGAATAATTAATTCCTATAATATATTAATCGTAATTTTTTCCATAACTTCTGCATTCTTTGATTCATACGTAACGTCTGATATCTTCCCTTCAGGAAATTCAGTTATCATTATCTCAGCAGTAATCTTGGTATCGCAGGAACAGAAAAAATCACTCCTGCTTAAGTATTTTCTTTCAGTCTGACCTTCTTTATCCGTCTTGCCGTATGAGTCAAAAACAAGGTCCCTGCCTTCTATTGAATGTGATTTGTGGCATTCCTTGCATTTTAGCTTGAGATATCCTTTTCTTATGAAACGTATCATTGCAGAATAAGTTTTGGTTGTTTTGTGAGGTATAAATTCACATCCTTCCCTTATCGGGAAGGATGTGAGTGAAATAAATTTTAGAATCCGCTTATCGTTTCACCGCCGTCAATGTGAATTACACATCCTGTCATCCAGTGTGAATCTCGCTTGTAGTTGTCAAGTATAAAATTTGCAATATCTTTTGGTTCCGTTAGCTTGCCCTGTGGATTTCTCATCAGAGCCATTTTTATCAGTTCATCGTTCTTTGGTATTTTCCTTAGTGCAGGTGTGTCTGTAACACCCGCAAGCAGTGCATTAACCGATATATGCCTGTGTCCAAGTTCAAGAGCAAGCTGTCTGACGTGCGATTCAAGGCTTGCCTTTGCTGCTGATACGGCACCGTAAAATTCAATGACTCTTGAACCGCCCGATGATGTCATTGCATAAATCTTACCCCCTGCAGTCATTAAGTTCCTTTTCAAGACTTCCTGAGTCCAGTAAACCAGACTGTGCGCCATTACGTCAACTGTCATTTCCATTTGTTTCATGTTAATCTGGTCGTTGCCGTCTTCGCTAACGAATTTTCTTAGTGTACCGAATGCCAGTGAATGAACTAATACTTTTATAGTTGGATTGTTCTTGCTTTTGAATACCTCGACAATTGTATTTATTACATCTTCTCGTTTGTGCGGATCAGCTGCATTGATATTAAAGAAGTGTGCTTCAACACCGTATGACTTAATCTCTTCAATTTCTTTTTCTACGTCGGGCATTGTTGTTGCCCTGTCTAAATGTACACCGATTATGTTTACCCCGTCCTTAGCAAGAGTAAGTGCTATCTCTTTTCCGAAGCCGCTTGATGCTCCAAGAATTAGCGCAAAATAAGTTTTCTCCATTATAAATTATTATTTACTTTTTAAAGCTATTATGCTCATAATCAGGCTGACTATGAACAGAAAAATTAATATTGTCATGAAAGCAGCAGAAGACCACATACCAGCAATGATTCCCCAGATGATAAAAACCCAGATTACCGTAACTATAAAAAACAGATTCCAGCTTAGCAGCAATGATTGCCTTGTGGATTTTGTTCTGTGAAACGTTCTGAATAATGTCTTAACGAACAGAAAGAAAAAGAATCCTGCACCCGCGACGGAAAGTAATATGTAAACAAACAGATTTACATTTGTGAATCTGGGCGTTTCCTTGTCTGATGCATTCATTACCGAGTCCGTTTTAATTACTGCTGTACTCGTTGTATCAATCTGGTTTATTATTTTTGAAGTATCAATCTGTACAGTATTTATTTTTGACGTATCTGCAGGTTTTTTCCCTGTAGAGTCCGTCTTTTTTGTCTGTCCTGACAATGATATTGCAAAAAGCAGTATTACTGTCAGCAGTGCAATTCCTGCTGTTTTATTTCTTCTATACTTCAATCTCTTCTCTTTTTTCAATGTAGTTAGTATCGAAATCGCTTTCGATAAATTTTTTCTCTCTGAATATTTGTTTGAAAAGTGGTAATGTTGTTTTTACTCCTTCAATTATAAATTCATCAAGTGCCCTTAGCATCCTTGCAATCGCTTCTTCTCTCGTAGTACCGAGAACAATCAGCTTTGCAATCATCGAATCATAATGCGGTGGTATATTATAACCTGAATAGCAATGTGTGTCTATTCTTACTCCGTGCCCTCCGGGTGCATTGAATGCTGTTATAAGTCCCGGACTCGACTGGAAATTCTTCGATGGATCTTCAGCGTTTATTCTCACTTCAATCGAATGTCCGAATAATTTTTGCTTCTTCTTAGGTATCTTTTCTCCCGCAGCAATCTTTATTTGTTCTTTCACAAGGTCAAGCCCTGAAACCGCCTCTGTTATAGGATGTTCCACCTGTATCCTTGTGTTCATTTCCATAAAATAAAAATCCTTGTTCTTGTCCACTAAAAACTCAACCGTTCCAAGGCTCTCATAATTTACAGTTTTTCCCGCAGCAATTGCTGATTCGCATATTCTTTCCCTCAGTTCTTCATCCAGAACCGGAGATGGTGATTCTTCTATTAACTTTTGGTGTCTTCTCTGAACAGTGCAGTCCCTCTCGCCTACATGAACAATCGTGCCGAACTTGTCGCCCATTATCTGAACTTCTACATGCCTCGGATTCTCAACTAATTTCTCAATATACATACTGTCATCACCGAATGCTGCAAGTGCTTCACTTTTTGCTACAAACATTGCCTGTTCAAGATGGCTTGGCTCACGGACAATTCTCATTCCCTTGCCTCCGCCGCCTGCGGATGCTTTAAGCATTATCGGGTATCCTACCTCCTCAGCAACTTTTACTGCAGTTTCGTAGTCAGTAAATTTACCGTCGCTGCCCGGAACAAGCGGAACACCGGCTTCCTTCATCAGTGCTTTTGCTACAGCCTTATCACCCATCTTTGTTATCATTTCAGGCTTAGGACCGATAAAAGTAATGTTTGTGTCTGCGCATATTTCTGCAAACTCGGCATTCTCAGCCAGAAAACCGTAACCGGGATGAATTGCGTCAGCATTCGTAATCTCTGCTGCTGCGATTATTTTCGGAATGCTTAAATAGCTCTGGTCTGACTGAGGCGGACCGATGCATACTGCTTCATCTGCAAATCTTACGTGTAAGGAGTTCTTATCTGCCGTTGAATAAACCGCAACTGTCTTAATGCCTAATTCTTTGCATGTCCTTATTATTCTTAATGCAACTTCACCTCTGTTAGCTATTAATATTTTATTAAACATATACTCTTTCCCGAATAAGTTTTTAATTTAAACTTTCTCAATTAACATCAGCGGTTGGTCGTATTCTACCGCTGTGCCGTTCTCAACAAGTATCTTTACTACTTTGCCTGAAACTTCAGATTCTATTTCATTCATGAGTTTCATGGCTTCAATTATGCAGATTACCGAACCTGAACTTACAGAGTCTCCTATTTTTACGTATGCATCTGCATCGGGTGAAGGTGATGAATAATACGTTCCTACCATTGGTGACCTGACTTCATAAACATTAGCTCCTATTGCTTCCTCTTTTTTGGTTTCTGATTTCGCCTCATGTGTTGAATCCATTCCTGACGCCGGTGTATGCATAAATCCACCGCCTTGCTGAGGTGCCATTGGAACTGTACCTGCAAACATCTTTGGTCTCGGCTTTGAAAGTCTTATTTTTGTGCCCTCTTCTTCAATTTCTATCTCTGCCAGATTGCTTGTGTCAAGCATCTTAATAATCTTTTGTAAGTATTTTAAATCCATTTTCATTCGTGGTTTTTAATTATTAAAATTCTGTTTATTGTTTAACTCTTTCAAGGTATTCCCGAGTTCTTATGTCAATTTTTATAAACTCACCCTCATCTATAAATAAAGGTACATTCACCTCCGCGCCGGTTTCAAGAGTTACTGTCTTGGTTGCGTTTGTCGATGTGTTGCCCTTCACGGCTGGTGGAGCAGAAGTTACTTGCAATACTATATGTGGCGGTAAAACAAGCGATAATGCTTTACCGTTATGAAAAACTATCTGAACTTCCTGTCCCGGTTTTAAAAATTCTCCCTGTTCACCGACTATATCATCCATTAAATGCATCTGGTCGTAGGTCTCATTCTCCATGAAATAATATTCAGTGTTATCCTTGTATAAAAACTGATATACTTTCTGTTCCAGTCTCTCAACCGTTATTTCCTCTCCCGACCTGAACCTGTTGTCTATCATTTTGCCGTTTCTCAGATTCCTCATCTTTACCTGATAAAATGCTCTCAAATTACCGGGTGTTCTGTGCTCTACCTGTAAAACCTGATGTAAATCATTGTTAAATTTGATTATAATGCCATTTTTTAAGTCTGAAGTTGTTGCCATTCCTTTTCCTTGAATTATTAAATTTATTCTAATTTTTGCAATTATAAATATACAGAATTCGGTTTGCAAAATCAATTTAAGATATGCGGATTATTTAATTTGAATTTTGTTTGCTTTTTAAGTATTTTAATTAAAATTCAATTAAAATCTTATCAAAAACCTATAAAACGGAGTTAAAATGTCACTAAAAATTGGAATAAATGGTTTCGGACGTATCGGACGCCTTGTTTTTAAAAGGATGATGCAAAAAGGCGGTTTTGATGTTGTTGCTGTCAACGACCTTACCGATATTAAAACTTTGACACATCTTCTAAAATATGACTCTATTCACGGCAGGTTTCCTGGTGAATTAAAGGCGACCGAAAAGGGTTTCACCCTTAACGGAAAAGAAGTCCTGATAACATCTGAAAAAGACCCAACAAAACTCGAATGGGATAAAAAAGGTGTTGACCTCGTTATAGAATCAACAGGTGTGTTTACTACTAAAGAGAAGCTCGGAATGCACCTCACTGCGGGAGCCAAGAAAGTTATTCTCACTGCCCCGCCTAAAGATGACCTCGATGCAATAATTGTTCTCGGTGTTAATGACGAAGTTTTAAAACCTGAACATAAGATTATATCGAATGCTTCATGTACTACGAACTGCCTCGCACCTATGGTAAAAGTTCTAGATGAGAATTTTGGTATAGAAAAAGGTTTTATGAACACCATTCACTCATACACTAATGACCAGGTTATGCTCGATCAGCCGCATAAAGACCTCAGAAGGGCAAGAGCAGGTGCTATCAATATAATACCTACATCAACCGGTGCAGCAAAAGCAGTCGGAAAAGTACTGCCTCATCTTAACGGCAAACTCGACGGATTCTCGCTAAGAGTCCCGACACCTGACGGCTCTATTACAGACTTCACAGTCATTCTTAAGAAAGACGTAAAGAAAGAAGATATTAATGCAGCAATGAAGAAAGCCTCAGAAACATCACTCAAAGGCATTCTTGAATATTGCGAAGACCCGATTGTATCCTCAGATATAGTAGGTAATGACCATTCATGTATCTTCGACGCTCTTTCAACAATGGCATTTGGAAGCCTCGTAAAAGTTATCGGTTGGTACGATAATGAATGGGGATACAGCTGCAGAGTTGTTGACTTAGCCACAAAAATTATCTAATTTTGTAATGTAATAATTTTATTACACGCCTTCCTGAGCTTCGGCTTAGGAAGGCATTTAAAACTAATTGTTAACTTTTTCACTACTTGCAAGCCGGCTATCTGCCGGCTTTTTTATTCAACGTAAAGTCTTTCCTTTTAGGATTTAATAATTCACACTTTTTCACAAAATTACATCAATGTCTATTGCAAAACGAAATATTGAATTATTCATTCTCCTCAGTACTGTAGCAATAGTAATAATATGGCAGTTATTATTCATCATTCAGCTGCCTGACGGCGACACTGATGCCTACGCACATTTTATCATTGCAAGGGATATAGTCAGAAGCCCCTTTAATCTAAGCTCGCACTGGGTTTGGCTTCCGCTATTTCATTACATCGGTGCATTTTTTGTTTTTATTGGTACTGACCTTGAACCGATAAGGTTTGTTAATCTCATATTGTGGAACGTAATCCCTTTGATTTTATTCTTCTATCTCAGAAAGAAACTAAGCAATAGTAACATCCCATTTATTGCAGCTATGCTCACGGCGTTTTCTCCTATTGGAATACTCATGGGCACTACTGCTCAACCCGAACCGTTATTTACCTTGCTGATTCTTTTGTTCGTTATCACGTTTGATTATGAAAAATATTTTCTCTCTTCGGTGTTGCTTGGAATAACCTGCATGCTCCGTTACGAGGCCTGGGCATTGCTCGCAGGACTTGGCATGTATTACTTGATTCAGATAATCAGAAATAAAACTATTCGTATTTCTCCAAATGGGAAAAACATCTCTTTCTATTTAAATATAATTCTGCCTTTTATTCTAATCTTAATCTGGACTCTTCTTCGTTATCAGTCCGACGGCGAATGGTTCTCATTCCTGCATGGCACTCAAAAATTCGCTAACGATGCTCTTGGTGAAGTGCACTCAATGCAGGGAGGAATATGGAAATTTATAAACGATTTATTTTTCTATCCTTTCTGGATTCCGTTTATATTTACTGGAGTTGCAGTAATACTCGTTCCGTTTGGTTTGAGAAAGTTTTTAGCTGAGAATGAAATTGCATTTATTGCTTCACTGAGCATTCTGATTTTTATTTCTGTCAGTTGGGTTATGAAAGCAAACCTCGGACTCAACCGCCACTTTACATCTCTCGTTCCTTTTTATTCATTGCTGCTTGCGTATGGATTTGTATCAGTTTCAGATTACCTGAAAAAGTATAAACTTTTCCATTCTGGTAAACTGCTGCTTTCAGTATTTGCAGTTGTAATATTATTCTATACTACTATGTGGCTGTATATCTGGCGTGATACAAACTCAAATAACTTCTCTGAAAAACGTGATACAATTGAGTTCTTAAAACACCT
>JBHELA010000360.1:0-2541 GCA_041859005.1 Ignavibacteria bacterium | reverse complement strand
TAGAGTCTTCAGTCGAAATAGAAGGCAAGGAGTACAACAGGATTAGAAAAGGACTTATTGTTCTTCTCGGTATAAAAAAAGGTGATACAGAGTTGAATATACAGAAACTTTCACAGAAGATACTTGATTTAAGAATATTTGACGATGAAAACGGAGTCATGAATTTAAGCATTAAGGATATAGGGGGTGAACTTCTCATAATATCGCAATTTACATTATGCGCAGATAATAATAAAAGCGGAAACAGGCCGAGTTATATTATGGCTGAGGTACATGAAAAGTCCAAGCCGATTTACGAATTATTTTTAAAATATATCAGTGAGCAATATGATTCAGGAAAGGTAAAAGGGGGGATTTTCGGAGCTGACATGAAAGTTAAATTAACGAATGACGGTCCTGTAACTATAATACTCGAAAGATGAACATTACAATAATCGGGGCGGGGAGAGTCGGGTCAGCATTTGCGATTGAACTCTTTAATAAAGGGTACAAGATTCATGCTATTATTGATAAGTCGAAAATAAAAGCAAGCAGATTATCTAAATTTGTTGATTGTAAAACAACATTTAACGTCTTGACGCAGAGAATAGTTGAAAATTCAGATCTTATATTACTCTCCATAAAAGATGACGATTTAATGAAGTTCTATAGAGAAGTGAAGGACATTGATTTCAAGGGGAGAGTATTAGCACATACAAGTGGATTACTAACTTCAGAAATATTTAAGAGATATATAGTTTACAAAAAAGATTGCGCATCATTTCATCCAGCTCAGACATTCCCAAAAGTATCTTACAGGAATAATCATTATCTGAAAGGAATTTACTTCGGAATTGAAGGCGGTGAAAGAGCATCGAAATTATTGAAGAATATTTCGAAAAGGCTTGGTTCGAATAATATAATACTAAACAAAAATAAGAAATCTTTGTACCATCTCGGATGTGTTATATCATCAAACTTCATGATAGCGAACTTTTATATACTAAAAGAGTTTTCGAGTGCATTTGGGATAAGCGAGAAAAGGTTTTATAACGTATTGAAGCCGTTGTTTACCCAAACAGCCGAAAATCTACATAAAGAGGGCGTATTAGGCAGTTTGACGGGACCTATCATAAGAGAAGATATAAGAACAATTCAGGCACATTTAGATTTATTGCATGGAAAATTTCCCAAATTTGTAGAATATTACAAGATGACAAGCAAAATATTATCAGAAGTGTCGAGAAAGCAGAACAAAAACTTTAATGTAAAATTGATATCGGAAATACTAAATAAATGAATAGATTAATTTTAATATGTATAATATTTTTTGCGAGTTCTATGCTGTATTCTCAGGACGAGAGGGGAGAACAGCAGATAGACACAACCAGCAAGAATAAAGTCTACGTTTCAGCGAATCCAAAACCGTCGGGTATTTTCATAGCCCCGATACTTGGATTTGATTTTCCACTTCAGGAATTTGCGAATAATTCAAAATATTCAATATCATACGGAGTAAAACTTGAGTTCGCATCGCTGTCAATCTACCCTATAGTGATATTCGGGCAATTCCAGTTTCAGAATCATCCGGGAAGTGATGCATTTAAAACACAGAATATATTAAACTCTGCCGAAACAAAGATAACATCTTTTGGCGGTGGTGTTTATGTGCTTCTCAATAAATACCTTAAGTCAAATTTTACCATGCCATTTATAGTTGCAGACGTAAAATTGTATAATGTCAAAAGGACTATTTCACCAGAAAAAGAAATAGAAGGAATAAAGTTGACTGATTCAAAAGTTGTATTTTCGGCCGGGCTAGGTTTCACTCTTTATATCTTCGATATAATAACGTCTTACAACTTTGCAAAAGAATATTCTTCCTTGTCAGTAAAAACACAATTCAGAATACCTGTTATAAAATTTTAATGTTTTCTATCCTTCCAGATAATTTCATATCCAAATAGAAAAGTAAAGGGGAGCAGCAATCCATAAATGGCGAAGTAAAACTGAAATAATGGAAAGTAGAGAATTAAATTACTGTAATTGAATTTTCTGTAAACAGGAAGCATAATCAACAGTTCCGAAAACATTTTTAGTGCTATGCATATCAGGTAAGCTAAAGGAGAAAGAAACAGAAGACCAAAAAGAAGTATTATATTAGAAGCGTAAAGCAAAAATCCAAGTAAATATCCGAGTGAGTTAATATCAGTACCTCCCCTAAACCATCTTTTCTTCTGTCTATAAAGTTCTTTTAAATCAGCGCAGGGTAAGGTCTGAACTAAACAGCTGGGATTTAGAGGATACAGAACCTTGAATCTCTTTTCAGATTTAATCTTTCTTAGCAAGGCAAGGTCTTCGGTGACGGAGAATTTGAGTCCATCGTAGCCGCCTACGGAATTGTAAGCGTCAGCAGATACAGAGAGGTTATTTCCAATACAGCTTAATTCTGCATTAATTCCTGAACTTGCAGATGCGAGAGACTGAAGATAAATCCAATCAAGCGACTGAAGTTTTGAGAACAATCCGAGTGTATAATCAATCTTAGTAAATCCGCAAAGC
>JBHELA010000014.1:0-5409 GCA_041859005.1 Ignavibacteria bacterium | reverse complement strand
GTTTCGCTCCCTCAATGCTTTTTGAGTAAAACAAGCTTCTTTCTTGTTACTCTTTTAAATATCCTGCAAAGCTCTTAGGGTAAAACAAGCTTCCAGCTTGTTACTCTTAAAGTATTTTGCTTTCACCTTCCACTTCCTCACTTCCTCACTTTCTCACTTTCCGCGTTCTTTGTCGTAGATTCGCCGTGGAGAACGTCCGCCGTGGCGGATCACTTCCTCACTTTCCGCGTTCTTTGCGTCCGCTGTGGCGGATCACTTCAAAAGCACCATCCGCTTCGTCTCGCTATATCCATCTGTCGAAGATCCGCCGTGGCGGACAACCATCCTATAAAAATAAACCCCGCTATTCAGCCCCGAACCATCGAACGATGTCTCATACGTTCCCGGCTGTAATCTCTCATTCACAAGTGTTTCCACTTCGCGTCCAAGAGCATCAAATATTTTTAAAGTGACTACTGAATTCTGACTTCTAGATTCTAACTTCTGTACTTCAAACCTAATAACTGTCCTCGCATTAAACGGATTCGGATAATTTTGTCCCAAGGAATACGCAGAAGGGATTTCCGTGCTGATGTTTTGTATTCCAATGATTTCTGAAAGTTGACGGCGCCATACAGATTTGTTCCGTGTTCCAGCAAAGATGTAACCATTTGCGATTAATAATGAATGAACTGATAGTAAAGTAGAAAATCCCTGATTTTTATTAATCCAGCTTTCGCCGTTATTGGTTGAGAGAAATACACCCCCGTCAGTCCCGGCAAAGATATTGTTTCCGCTAAAGTCAGGTGAAACTGCAAGAGCTTTAATATTCAGTGCTTCTCCGGTTAAACCGTTATTAACCGCTGTCCAGTTTGATCCATTATTTGTCGTGAGAAACACGCCACCATCAGTTCCCGCGAGTAGATTGGATCCTGAAACTGAAAGCGCGATAATAGATTGATTCGTTAAACCGTTATTAACCGCATTCCAGCTTGTCCCGTTATTCGTTGAGAGAAACACGCCACTACCACCGGTTCCTGCAAAGAGATTTGTCCCGGAAACTGCAAGAGATAAAACCCATTGATTTGTTAGTCCATTATTTACTGTAGTCCAGTTTGTACCGTTGTTTGTTGATAAAAATACGCCACCAACGCCAAATTGAGTTCCTGCAAAGATGTTGGTTCCTGAGAAAGTAAAAGCACGAACATATAGACTCGTTAATCCACTATTAACCGCGATCCAGTTTATGCCATTATTTGTTGAGAGAAACACTCCATTGCCCCAAGTTCCGGCAAAGATATTTGTCCCGGAAACATTTAATGCATAAACATCTTGATGCGATAAACCGTTATTGGCAGTAACCCAGCTTATCCCGTTATTCGTTGAGAGAGACACGCCACTACCACCGGTTCCTGCAAAGAGATTATTCTCTGAAACTGTGAGTGTTCTAACCCATTGATTTGTTAATCCATCATTTACTGTAGTCCAGTTTGTGCCGTTATTTGTTGACAGAAACACACCACCGCCTGAAGTATTATATGTCCCTGCAAAGAGGTTAGTTTCGCCAAAGCCGTGTGAAATTGCAAGTGCTCGGACAGATTGATTCGTTAAACCGTTATTAACCGCAGTCCAGTTTGCACCATTATTTGTTGAGAGAAAAACTCCCCCGCCGGAAGTTCCAGCGAATAAATTTGTTTCGTTCAAGCCGGGTGAAATTGCAAGTGTTCGGATATATTGAGTTGTTAAACCGTTATTGACCCCAGTCCAGTTTGTACCGTTGTTTGTTGATAAAAACACTCCGCCACCATAAGTCCCTGCAAAGATGTTAGTTCCGCTGGAGCCGGCTGAAACTGCAAGCGATAATATATTTCCCATAAATCCAACCGTAGTCCAGCTCGCGCCGTTATTAGTTGATAAAAACACTCCTCCGACTGAAGTCCCTGCAAAGAGATAAGTCCCGGAAACTGCAAAGCAGCTAACAGAACTCGTTAAACCATTATTAACCGCAGTCCAGCTTGCACCATTATTTGTTGATATAAACACTCCTTCGCCCCAAGTTCCTGCAAAGATATTTGACCCTGAAACTGCAAATGAGATAACTAATTTTGTCGTTAATCCTGCAGTATTCCAATTGCTCCCGTTATTTGTTGTTATAAATACACCTCCGTCAGTTCCCGCAAAGATGTTATTGCCTGAAACTGCTAGTGCATTAACATATTGATTTGTTAAACCATTATTGATGGCAATCCAGTTTGCTCCGATATTCGTTGATAAAAAAACACCTCCGCCCTGAGTCCCTGCAAAGATGTTTGTTCCTAAAACTGAAAAGCAATTAACTTGTCCTCCACCTGGTCCATTCGTCAACACCCATTGTGCATTCGCATTCTTCGTCGGGAAAACAAATGCAAGCATCACTAAAACCACAATTAATATTTTCATAATCATATATATTAATTTATTTGATTAATACCATCCGCTTCGTCTCACTAAATCCATCTGTCGAAGATCCGCCGTGGCGGACAACCATCCTGTAAAAATACACCCCGCTGTTCATCCCCGACCCATCAAACGATGTCTCATACGTTCCGGGCTGTAATCTCTCATTCACAAGCGTTTCCACTTCGCGTCCAAGAGCATCAAATATTTTTAAAATGACTTCTGAATTCTGACTTCTAGATTCTAACTTCTGTACTTCAAACCTAATAACTGTCCACGCATTAAACGGATTCGGATAATTTTGTCCCAATGAATAAGAAGTCGGTATTTCCGAGCTGATACTTTGTATTCCTGTAAAATCTGAAAGAGGCCTACGCCAGACTGCTTGACCATGAGTTCCTGCGAAGATGTAATTGTCTGAGATTAGTAATGCATTCACTGAAGGAGTAAAACCAAAACCCTGGTTTATTTCTGTCCAGGTCTCGCCATTATTAGTTGAAAGATAAACTCCCCCGGACATGGGGAAATTTGTTCCCGCAAATATACTATTACCAATAGTTACAAGTGACCCGATAGTTTTATTAGTTAATCCTATTTGAGTCCAGGAGGTACCGTTATCCGTGGATAAATAAACTCCATATCCATTGGTACCCGCATATATTTTATTCCCGTTTATAGCAAGAGAATAAGCCGCATTATTATTCAAACCGGTTTGAGCCCAGCTTGTTCCGTTATCGGTAGAAAGATAGACACCGTGATCATAAGTTCCTGCGAAGATATAATTACCGTTTACGGCAAATGAATTAATAGATTCATTATTCAAAGAAGTTTGCGTCCAGTTTGCTCCGTTATTAGTTGAGATATATACACCATAGCCTGCTGTACCTGCAAAAATATTATCTCCTGATACTGCAAGAGCGTATACATATCCTGTTTCTAAAGTAGTTTTTGTCCATGTAGTACCATTATTTGTAGAAATATAAACCCCGTTTGCCCCAGCTAAAATATTATTTCCACTCATAGCAAACGAATAAGTCCATAAATCCTTTAAAGCCGTTTGTGTCCAACTCATACCATGATTTGTTGATAAATATACACCACTTTCAGTTCCTGTAAATAGAATATTTTCCTTGGGGATAATGGCAGAAACCTTATTGCAATTTATGCCTGTTTGCGTCCAGCTGTCTCCGTTATTTGTTGAGATAAAGGCTCCAACAAATGTTCCGGCAAAAATAATGTTATTTAGCGTTGTAAGGGAGGAAACATGTTTATTCAATGAAGTCTGAGTCCAGTTTGTACCATTATTTGTGGAGAGATATAAACCATTTGATTCGGTGCCTGCAAAAATATAGTTTCCGAATGTTATTAAAGAATATATATTTTTATTAATCAAACCAGTTTGTGTCCAGTTAGAACCGTTATTTGTAGAAATAAATACCCCGGCTGAACCATTTGGCCAGTTATTTCTTCCCGCAAAAATCGTATCCCCACGAGCTGCAAGACAGCGAATATTATTAATATTTGATTGAAGAATCCAGTTTACTCCGTTATTTGTCGATAAAAAAATTCCAGAAGAACCTCCCGCAAAAATATTATTACCATTCACTGCAATGCACCATATTAAAGAATTCAATGTTATTGACCAGCTGTCTCCGTTATTTGTTGAGAGATATAGTCCTTCCGGATTATCAGCTCTCATTGCCAAGATATTATTTCCATTAACTGCAAGGGTACCAATATAACCATTATTTAATGAGGTATGAGTCCAGCTTGTACCATTATTCGATGAAATAAACACTCCTTCACCCCAGGTTCCTGCAAATATATTATTCCCTCTTGATGCGAGGCAAAAAACATTTTTGTTATTTAAAGCTGTTTGATTCCAGTTAGTACCATTATTTGTGGAGACATAAACACCGTAGCCATAGCCGTCATATTCTACACCTGAAAAAATAGTATTTCCGGTAGTTGCAAAGGTTTGGAAATGTCCGCCATAAATCCCTTCGCATTGCTCCCACTGGCATATACAATAGTTAATACTTACTGATAATTGTATTACGACAATTAAAACGAAACTTGTAAATAGTTTTTTCATATAATATCTCTATATAATTAATACCCCCTCTGCGAAATGCAAAAGGGAATCATTTCGTTCAATTTCTATTTGATTAGCACCATCCTCTTCGTCTCGCTAAATCCATCTGTCGAAGATCCGCCGTGGCGGACAACCATCCTATAAAAATACACCCCGCTGTTCATCCCCGAACCATCAAACGATGTCTCATACGTTCCCGCCTGCAATCTTTCATTCACAAGCGTCGCCACTTCCCGACCCATCACATCATAAACCTTTATCACAACATTACTGATTACTGGTAACTGATAACTGATCACTGAAGAAGGATTAAACGGATTCGGATAATTCTGCCCCAATGAATACGCAGTCGGTATTTCCGTGCTGATACTTTGTATGCCTGTAAAATCTGAAAGCGGCCTGCGCCAGACGGAATAACCATATGTTCCCGCAATGATGTAATCGTTTACGATTAGTAATGAACGAACCGAAGGTATATATTTAAAGCCTTCATTTTTTTGTACCCAGCTTTGTCCTTTATTTGTTGAGAAAAATATACCAATATTATTAATGTAATCAAATGTGCCGGCAAAAATCATATCTCCACTTACTGCCAACGAGGTGACAGTAAGATTATTCAGAGCAGTTTGTGTCCAGCTTGTACCATTATCCGTGGATAAATAAACACCATTTTCATATGTCCCGGCAAATATTTTATTTCCGTTTATGGCAAAGGACCATACCGATCGATTATTTAAAGTCGTTTGAGTCCAGTTTTGTCCGTTATCAATAGAGAGATATACTCCGCTGCCACCTGTTCCTGCATACAAATTATTTCCGCTTATAGCAAAGCAATATATTCCTTTATTACTCAAATTAGTTTGCACCCAGTTCTGTCCGAGATTTGTAGAAAACAAAAC
>JBHELA010000450.1:0-2646 GCA_041859005.1 Ignavibacteria bacterium | reverse complement strand
GGGTTAGACTTGGCTGTTTCGATAGAACCATCGAGGAATGGGATTCGGATTTTTGGAATAATGATAAAGAATTTCCCGAAAACAGTCCACAGGGTAAAAACAGATTTATGATTTATACTTTTATCAAAGAGTGGTTAATCGTAAATGAAAAACAATCATGATTAAATCCGACTGCATACTATCATCAATAAAGTTACATGGCAAAGATAACCGTATATATTCTTATCAATTAGAATCACAGTATAATTTAACGGGTGCAGAACTACGAAATATTATCAAGGAATTAAGACGTTCTGGTGAACCGATAGCAAACTCAAAAGAGGGATATTATTATGCAAGGGATATTAACGAGTTAAAAGAAACTTTAGAAGATTTAAGAGGACGTGCTTTAAGTATGATTAACACGGCAAGTTTAATGGAAAAAAGATTTATCACAAACAAAGAATTATCACTTTTTTAAAACAAATATAAGGGAAAGTATCATGAAACAAACAGAAAAAGGAATTATGTACGGTACGGCTGGAAAATTATTCTTAACCGAGAAATCATTTATGATGATTGAGAACGGCACGGAATATAATATCAACTTGGATTTTATTACCCGTAAGTTTACGATACAAGATAAAGACGGTATTGTTATAATGCAAGAACCGTACAGGATTGTAAACGAAATAATCGAAGTCTTAAAACAAACGTCAGAGTTAGTCAAAACAAATACGGAGGATCTCTAAATGACAGATGCAGAATTTTATCAAGGCGCACTGATAATAATACTTCTAATAGTGTTCTCGGTAGCTTTTGGGAAAGCGAGCAAAGACTAATGGCAACTTGCGGATTATGCGGAAAAGAACATTGGCAGTGTGTATGTAGTCCCGAAGATTGCCCAGATTGTAAGGGCACCGGATACCTTAATGAATCAGATTGTTGCGGAGCGACTTATTATGGTGAAGGCAACGATGATGGAATATGTGGGGATTGTCACGAACATTGCTGTAAGGCGATGTGTGAAACGTGCGATGGAACTGGAAACATTTATTTACCAACAAATCAATAAAAAATCATGGGAAAAACAATTAAAACAAAATCAGAGGGTAACAATCAAATGGCATTAGAAGTTACGGAAATGCCTAATCGGGAATTGATTGGTATAGATAATCAGATTAACAATTCCGTATTAGAGAGCTGGAATATGATTAGGAAGGCTCTTGCGGAATCCCCGAAAAAAGAAGAGGTACAAGTAAATTCATTTGCAAAAAATTCTAAATTTTTGCCTATCGGAGTTATTGAGAACAAGCTCGATTTAATCTATTCGGGGCTTTGGCAAACAGATGACTTTCATTATCAGGTGGTAGCAAATGAGATTGTCGGAAGTATTCGGCTAAAAGTATTTATAGCTGGTGCCGGATGGGTTACAAGAATTGGCACTGGTGCGGTTATGATTCAACAAGATTCAGGCAGTGCAATAACCGATATTAACTCTAAAATCAAAAATACACTACAAAAAGATATGCCGCATCTTAAAGCAGAATGTATTAAGAACGCTGCAAAGTCTCTGGGTGTTGCTTTTGGCAGGAGCTTAAACAGAGATGTTAATGGAAGTTTGTCAGTGTATTATTCAGATAGTTCAATTCTCGAAGAAGCAAAAAACATGGTTATTAATAACATGGATTTTGACAACTACCAAGAAGAGGGGCTAAAAATATTTAAGCAATTTGAATTGTCAATGAATGATGTTGAAAAGAAGAGTTTACAGGATTCTATTACCAAACGGAAAACCGAAATTAAACTCGAATTACAACGCATTCAGGAATCCGAAAAGCAAGGAGCGACAGCATGAAAAATTATAGAAGTTCAAACATTTCACATTATTTCTATTGTCCGAAAGCATATAAACTTTCCCTTGAATATCAAAAGGAACAGAGCGAAGCCATGAGAGAGGGTCTCTTATTCGAGGGTTATGTATTCGGAAAGTTCAAAGAAGATAACGAAAAGGAATTAATAGGAAGAAAACGAACCGATACAATTAATCTTATTAAGCAAAAGGCAGACCTTGTAAAGCCTTTATTTATAAAGGGTGAACCATTCCGTAAGTTATTACTTAAAACATCCGATTACACGATTTCAGGTGAGGCGGATTATATAGGTACTACATTATTTCAAGGCAAAGGAATTGAGTGTATTGCTGATTTGAAATTCACTGGCAATATGAAAGTATGGGATGATTTGATTTCACTTGCAAGAAAAGAGGACTTTATTCAGGCGTTTATTTATCCTTATCTTTTTTACAAGGAAACAGGAAAGGTTTTGCCATTCATTTATTATGTTATCGAGAACAATTTTGATAACCCACTAATTAAGCAAATAAAATTCAATACCTCTATTGCGGATTTTAAGTGGGTTTCGGAAATGATTGAAACAATCCATCAAGACGATTTCTATTATAGCAATGCAAATTATGGAACTTGTGTAAGCGGAAAATATGGTCGGTGTTCTTATCTTGAACATTGCAACGAAGGCAGGAACTTTATTGCAGGTGAAATCGAAATGTCGTTAAATAATCTTTCATAAACTTTAATAATAAAAATGCAAATTACAGGAAAGTTAATCAAGCTGTTTGATACTCAAAGCATAGGAACATCGGGCTTT
>JBHELA010000447.1:0-4611 GCA_041859005.1 Ignavibacteria bacterium | reverse complement strand
GAAATAATAGCAGAGAAGATAATTTGACAGTTATCTTCTCAAACAATACGGAAATATCTTTTCACTGCATTGTTATTTAATTAAAATCATTTTTCTTGTTTTAGAGAAATCTCCAGCTGTTATATTATAATAATAAACTCCATTTGAATATTGCGAAGCATTCCAATTTACCCTGTAAGATCCTGCCTGCAACCGGTCATTAACAAGAGTTGTGATTTCCTTGCCGAGCATATCAAAGATTTTTAATTTAACATAAGAACTCTTCGGTATATCAAATTGAATATTCGTCGTTGGATTAAACGGGTTTGGATAATTTTGAAAAAGAGAATAAGCTACAGGGGTAATTTTCCCAACAGGGTTTACATTTGATAGAGTTGTATCAGTGTATATATAAACACCACCGTTAGTATTCCCGCTTACAGCAAGAAATACTTTATTCTGGTAAGCGACAACTTTTTGTGAACTATATGCAACATTCCAACTTAAGAAACTTACACCTCCATCGCTTGAGCGGTATATACCGCTGTTTCCAGAAGTATATATATAGTCTCTGCTATCTATGCAAATACCTCTTCTGAAATCTCCAAAACTATAAATCGTAGTCCAGTTCAAACCATGGTTGGTCGATTTTGATAAAGGAAATCCTGTTGATGTAGAGACAGTAAAAATATCTCCGTTACTGCTTTGAGCCAAGTCGAAATTATTAATCGGATTAGTATTATCGCTCCATGTTGAACCCGCATCTGTAGAAAAAAAGAAGCCAAAATTACTGGAAACGCCTGAACCGCCTGCATAAATATAATTGGGATTAAATCTATCAATTTTAAGCATAACTACAAGAATTCCCGACAATGATGAAACGGGAAAAGTGGCACCATAATCTGTACTGCGAAATACTCCTCCGTTAGAAGTCCCTACGTATATCCATCCGTTTTTTCCGCAGCAAACACATTGCACGGAAAAATTATTAAATACACTAACAGGGATTTGAGTCCAATTTAAGCCACCATTAGTGGATTTAAATAATCCATTAGACTGATTAGATACATAAATATTCAGAGAAGAATCAACGGCTATATTTTGTCCTGCACTTGGTGTGTTAACTAGAATAGTATCCCAATCAATCCCCCCGTTCAAGGATCTGTAAGCGTTTCGAGGACTTGCGCTAACCCCATAAATTCCACCGAATTTATCAATTGCAAGACCATACATTGAATTTCCAGGTAATTTAACTTCCCATGTCTGTGAAAAGCATAATGAAGAAAACAAAGAGATTACGAATGAAACAATTACAATTTTTCTCATGACCGTAATTATTAATTTATAAAAGTAGATGTTTTAATATTAGTAAATAATTACAATAAGAGAAATATAATAAATTTAACCCGTGCTTATTTGCGGTGACTTACATTTATTGTATTTTGATTCAATAAATTACAAATTGGATGCTGAGCTATTGCAGCAAATCAAGGAAATGAATATATAGCGTCTGATTATTTGGGGGAAAAAGAATATGTTGAGAATAATGTATTTATATCACCAAAAATGTTTTGCTTAAGTTTCCCTAATGCTGAATCACGACGCAGTAAGAGCTGTCCTCCGCGACGAATCAGCCTCGGCGGACAAACAAAGGAAAGATTTTTTTGGAATTGGTTTACTGAGATCTCAGAGATGTCATGGAGTGCAAGAGAAAAGCAATAGAACGCTGATTTTCGCGGATAAAACGGATACACACGGATATAAAGATAGATTTATTGCTCGCGGGAAAATGCAGAGAATCAGGATGTTATATTTTATAAAAAGTTTGTTTTATTTACAACATTTTTACGTATAGTAGCGCGAAGGTAAACTTTGACAGTACTTGCAGTTTTCATTAACTGAAATATTTTTATAGTTAAAAAGATAATTGTTTTGACTAAAAAGTTTAATTCTCAAGCATTATATTGAATGATACAAAATCGGGATGTAGCGTAGTCCGCCACGGCGGACGCGAAAGTTCGGGACGATGAGGTCGACCCGATGAATCGGGATCATCCCGGATTGAGTTTGTAAAAATAGAAATAAAAATATAATAATCGGGATGTAGCGTAGTCCGCCACGGCGGACGCGAAAGTTCGGGACGATGAGGTCGTCCCGATGAATCGGGATCATTCCGGAATGAGTTTGTTAAAAATAGAAGAAATATAATACTCGGGATGTAGCGTAGCCTGGTAGCGCGCATCGTTCGGGACGAATAAACAATAAGGTTTGCAAATATAAGATAAAGCCTAGTAAATACAGTAGTTTACTAGGCTTTTTTATTTATTGATTTATTTGAGTTATGCTAAAGTTATGCTGATGGAATTGGAAACATCCTTTCTTTCATCAAGTTCATCCATTTTATTTCTGACATTATCAACAATAGTTGCGGCATAGAAGGATTTACTGGTTTCAACTTCATCGTGCCCTAAAAGGAATGCAACATCTTGTATCGATAAACTTTTAGCATAATGGGTACCGAATGTCTTCCTAAAAGTTTTTAGTGTCCAGACATACCTTTCTTTAATTCCTAATCTACTTTTAAGTCTTCTGAATCTTCTGCCTAATCTGTTAACTGAATAATCATCAAATAACAACTGATCTCCATCTAAATCGGTAATATATTTCATTTCATTTAATATGAAGTTAGTTAAAGATTTAGACATTGGTATATTTATCTCTTTATCAGTTTTGGAAATTTTAATGAATATTCTTTTCTCGGCAAAGTTTATATCTCTTGCTTTTATTTTCAATAAATCAATAGGCCTTAATCCGGTTAAAAGTAGTAGTACAAGTATGCAATAAAACTTATCATCAGTCTCTTTTGCAGCCGACAGTATATCATCTAACATACTTTTCTCAAATGGAATTATAGTCTTTTTTGATTTTCTTGGAAGCACTTCCGTACTAAAAGGAGAATTGTGTAAGTGCTTATGCTTAACAAGAAACAGAAATAATACTTTCACATGGTCGTAATATGTTCTAACAGAAGCATTACTCAGTTTTCTATCCATCAAATATTTAACAAATTTCAAAGAATGTTCGTAAGTAACTTTGTTTATTTTATTATTTGCAGGTACTATTTTGTAGAAATGATTCATGGCAACACCAAATCTATAGCGATAGCTGTAAGATGTTAAAGCCAGTTTATGTTTGTATTTCTCAACAGCCTTTTCAATAGTTATATCTTTTATGCTGTTTTTTCTTTCAACTGTCTTTATTAAATCTCTGTACTTAATATCTGATTTCTTTATCTCAACTTTTTTCACAATCTCCTTTTTCATCGCTTCTGCTTTTTTGTAGTTCTCTTCAGTTGCTCTTAGTTTTGTGCTTACGGTTCTTCTAACACCTGCATCACGGTATTGGATGTATATCCATCCTTTTACTTCTATAATATTTGCCAAAGTTTACCCCCTTTTAAAATTTCTTGAATGATTTCTTTTGCCATAGAAATAGACTCCTCTTCATTATCGTTTTCAAATTTATCAAATTCGGGTAAACTTTCCGAACTGACTTTGTTAATATATTCCTGAATACTTACAAATGGAATTTTGTATCTTTTATTAATTAATGTAACCTTTATATCTCCTTTCTTTATAAGTTCATTTAAGCTATCACTTCCTAACCTTAATATTGATTTTGCTTCACGTTTCGAAATCAAAGCTAATTCATTATAAGGCCGAGTAGAATTATTTTTATTCACTGACAACAACCTCAAGTCCTCCCGCGAAGATGTACTCGCAGGAGGCTGGGTCTTAAGGGTGTTATTTGAAGTTGTGTCTTTCAATTATATTATATCATTATTTAAGCATAAATAATGTGGGTCTGCGAAAATAATATCATCTGGTTTTCAGACAGACCCGACATTACGCTCAAACAATCAGAGTTAAATAATTCGATAGCTACTTTTATAATAAACGGAACCCGCACCGATACTTTTTCGGTATAAATAACAGGGTTATATGTTACGATTGCTTCTGACATTTATATTTTAATACTTCTGAAATTTTATTTTTCCAGTTTTCTATAGGATATATTAATTCCTCGCATTTACCGGTCTTTTTATAGTTCTTATAATACTTACATAATTCGCATATTTTATCCTGATTTTTTTCAAATCTCTTCATATTCCTTATCCAAAAGAATTCCCTTATATTTTTATCTTCACCGGATAATTCTGATAAATTATTCATACATTCATATTCGTCTAATTCATTATTGTAAAAATGTCTACCCTCAGCGGTAACATAATCCATTGCCCACCACGCATTACACCTACAGTCCTGATATATTTCAATAAAGGTTAAACAGTTGCCTTGAATATCTAATAGTTTATCATTCAAAATAGACCCATTGTTTCTTAAGGTCTTTAACCGAACAGTCTTCTTATCTGATTTCATTTTTAAATCTCCTTTGTTTTAATTTATAATTATTTTTTAAATTCTTTCGCCGTTTAGTTTATTCAGCTTTTCTTCCAGCCGAAAAATTTCGGTGGCAAAATCCCGAAATAAATCATCACGAGGCTCATCTTTGTTCCTTATTTCGACAGCTTTTATGTGTGTCAGTATTTCGATTGTGATATAATGAATCGGC
>JBHELA010000356.1:0-11208 GCA_041859005.1 Ignavibacteria bacterium | reverse complement strand
ATTCTGATTACGAGAAAATTGTTTATGTAAGCTGTAACCCTGTAACACAGGCGAGGGATTTGAGTATAATAATGAACAAGGGAAAGTACAGGATAGGAAGGATTCAGCCGGTGGATATGTTCCCGCAGACGTATCATGTGGAGAATGTGGTGGAGATTTTGAGAGCAGTTGATAGTTGTTAGTTGTTAGTTGATAGCCCCCAATTCCAGGTGTGGAATTAAGGAAGTAAGAAACTTGTGAACTCAGTTTTAAATTATTAGTTTTGATTAAAATAAAATTCAGTCAGTAAAGATCGACAATGCATTGGTGCTTAAAAGCCCCTTTGATAGCGTGATTCTGATTACAGAAGATTAAAGAATTGGTGGAGCATAGCTACCCCGTTTAGAAGATTATAGCGAAATAGAGTAATCAGGACTGAATACTTTTCAAATCAAAATTAAGTATCATGGAAGAAAATTTTAGAAAAGGAAAGAAAAACAGTAAAAGCCTGATTGAGCGGCTAAATTTAAATGCAGCCGGAATAGATATTGGATCGACAGAAATATTTGTTTGCGTTCCAGCTGAGAGGGATGAAAAGAACGTCAGGAAATTTGGAACGTTTACGGAAGATTTAAAGGCAATAGGTGAATGGTTATTAAAGTGCAAAGTTGACACAGCCGCAATGGAATCGACGGGAGTATATTGGATACCATTATACGATATACTTGAAGGATACGGAATAGAAGTTTATTTGGTTGAAGCAAGAAAAATGAAGAACGTTCCGGGAAGAAAGACAGATGTAGCAGATTGTCAATGGATACAGGAATTACACAGTTATGGCTTATTGACAAGCTCATATGTCCCGGATGAACCAGTCAGAAAGTTAAGAGATTTAGTCCGACACAGGGAAAAATTGGTTGAATCGAAATCAACGCACATATTAAGGATGCAAAAGCAATTAGAGTTGATGAATATAAAGATAACAAATGTAATAAGTGATATAACTGGACAAACTGGAATGAATATAATACGCAGCATAACAGAAGGACATACAGATGCTGAATATTTATTACAATTTAGAGACAAGCGATGCAAGGCAAGCGCAGAAGTGATAAAGAAATCCCTTGAGGGAAAATATACAGAGCAGAATATTTTTGTATTAAAGCAGGAAGTGGAGATATATAATTTTTATAATAAGCAGATAATAGAATGTGATAAAGAAATAGAAAAGGTGACACAAAGCTTTCCTGACAAAATAGACGGTGATACACCACAGACACCAAAGAAAAAGGGGAAAAGAGACAGCAATAAAAACGCGATGAATTATGATATATCAGACCAATTGTACAAAAAGATAGGAGTGGATTTAACAGAAGTAGACGGCTTAGGTACGGTAACAATACAAACAATAGTCTCGGAAATAGGAACTGATGTAAGCAAATGGAAAACAAGTAAACATTTTAGCAATTGGCTGGGATTGTGTCCAAGCAATGAGAAATCGGGAGGAAAGGTAATAAGAAATAAAACAAAGAAAGTTAAGAGCAGGTTAAATAAAAAATTAAGACTGGCGGCATATGGACTTGGTAAAAGTGACAGTTGGTTAGGTGGATTTTTCAGAAGGAAGAGAGCACAAAAAGGACCAATGATAGCCATAACAGCAACAGCGCATAAATTAGCTGTTATAATTTATTACATGATAAAAAATAAGACACAATATTATGATATGGGTTCAACATACTATGACGAAAAATATAAAAACCGAATGGTAAAAAATCTAAAACAGAAAGCAAAGATTCTTGGATATAATTTAGATCCTATTACTACATAAAATAATGATATTGATTAAACTAGAACTTAGTTAAGTTTCTTAGAAGTTGATAACAAAAAAGAGATTACATTTTGTCTTGTAGATTTAATTTAAAATTAGTATTCATAGGGTTACATTTATGACATTTTAGAATTAATGTTATAGATTATCAGAGGATTAATGCTCTGATTTAATGTATTACAATAACTAAATATATAAACAAATGGAAAAACTGATTTATAAAGAAGTTAAGAACTACATAGGCGGAGAGTTTATTTCCGGTAAAGGTAAAATGCTTGATGTAATATGTCCGCTTGACGGTAAAGTTATTTCGAAAGTCCCGTTATCGGGGAAAACAGAACTCGATGCAGCGGTTGATTCTGCATTAAAAGCTTTTCCGAGCTGGTCAGCAATAACGATAAAAGAAAGAGTTCAGGTTTTTTACAGGTACAAGACAATTCTTGAAAAGAATATTGAAGAGTTATCATACATTACACACATAGAAAGCGGCAAAACACTGGGCGAAGCAAGGGCTGAGGTTGAAAAAAGCATAGAACTAACTGAATTTGCTTGTTCACTACCTCAAATGATATCGGGTGAAATTCAAGAAGTCAGCAACGGAGTAGAATGCCGGATTGATTATCATCCAATAGGAGTGGTAGCATCGATTGCTCCGTTTAATTTTCCGCACATGGTACCACACTGGACAATTCCGAACGCAATAGCAGCGGGAAATACGATGGTTTTCAAACCATCAGAACAGGTTCCGATTACATCGGTTTATATTGCTGAAATGCTGAAAGAAGCAGGACTTCCGGATGGAGTTTTCAATGTAGTTAACGGTGACCGAGAAATGGTGGAAGCAATATGCGATCATCCTGATATTAAGGCAGTATCATTCGTAGGTTCTACAAAAGTTGCAAAGATTGTTTATGCAAGAGCAACTTCAAGTTTTAAGAAATGTGCAGCACTCGGTGGAGCAAAAAATCACCTGATAGTTCTTCCCGATGCAAACGTTTCGATGACAGCTTCGAATGTTGCGGCATCTATGACAGGATGTGCAGGACAGAGATGCATGGCTGCTTCCGCAATGGTTGGAGTCGGACCTGTTGATCATATAATTGAGAAACTTTGTGATGAAGCAAGAAAAATTATTCCTGGAAAGAATCTTGGTTCTGTAATTACGAAAGAAGCAAAGGATAGAATAGAAAGATATATTACGGAGGCTGAGAAACAAGGTGCAAAAATACTTGTTGACGGAAGAAATGCGATTGTCGAGGGCAAAGAAGGCGGATATTATGTAGGACCGACGGTAATAGATAATGTAAGACCCGATATGGCAGTAGCAAAGGAAGAAGTTTTCGGACCTGTACTTGCAATAATGAGGGTACAATCGCTTGACGAAGCTTTAGAGATTGAAAACAGCTCGGAATACGGAAACGCGGCTGCTGTGTTTACTCAGAACGGAAGTTATGCAAGAACTGTTATAGAAAAAGCATCTGCGGGTATGATAGGCGTAAACATTGGAGTACCGGTACCGAGAGAACCATTTTCATTCGGCGGTTGGAATGAATCAAAATTCGGGACGAACGATATTACCGGAAAGAGTTCTTTGGGATTATGGATGCAGCCGAAGAAAACGAGCATTAAATGGAATGCTGAAGCAAAAACAAACTGGATGAGCTAATTTTAAATAAGGGTAAAAAATCATGTACAAAAGTACAACTGATAAGAATGAAATACTAAATAATAATCTAAGCTACACGCTTACTTCATGGTCTAAGCAAACAGGATTAAAGCCACTGAATATTAAGAGTGCAAAAGGAATATTTCTTTATGATTACGACGGTAAAAGAATATTTGATTTTGCATCACAGTTAATATGCGTTAATATTGGACACGGACATCCGAAAGTTGCGGAAGCAGTTGCCAAACAAATGAGCGAAGTAAGTTATGTTTATCCCGGTATGATAACTGCAGCCAGAGGAGACCTCGGAAAGAAACTTGCTGAGATTTCGCCAGGTAACATGAATAAGACGTTCTTCACGCTTGGTGGAGCAGAAGCTGTAGAAAATGCGATAAAACTTGCGAGAGTTTATACAGGCAGACATAAAATAATTACATTTTATCAGTCTTATCACGGAGCTACGTATGCGAGTGCTTCTGCGGGAGGTGATCCAAGAAGACATACGATAGATTCACAGCAGCCGCCAAATTTCATTCATGTTGAGAATCCGTATTTTTACAGATGTCCATGGGGAAGCAAGACTCCGGAAGAATGCACTGATCATGCAATCGCACACATGGAAAGAGTAATACAATATGAAGGTCCGCAAAACATAGCTGCGATAATGCTTGAGGGAGAATCGGGTTCATCAGGATGCATTAAATATCCGAAAGGTTACTGGAAAAAAATAAAAGAGATTGCGGATAAATATGGAATACTCACGATTGCCGATGAAGTTATGAGCGGATTCGGAAGAACGGGGAAATGGTTTGGTATAAATCATCACGAGGTGGTACCGGATATAATGCCGATAGCAAAGGGGCTTACATCTGCATACATTCCATTAGGTGGAATTATAGTAAAAGAAGAAATAGCAAAGGCATTTGATGATAAGCCTCTGCCGCTTGGTTTAACATATTCTGCACATGCAGTTGCGTGCGCTGCTGCGAATGCAGTACTTGATGTATATGAAGAAGAAAAACTTATTGAGAATGCCGCAACGATGGGTAAATATATTGAGGATAAAGTTGAAGAATTGAAGAAAATACATCCGTGTATCGGTGATTTCAGAAACACGGGGCTGCTTGGATGTCTTGAGCTTGTAAAGAATAGAGAGACAAAAGAGCCTATGGCAAGATGGAATGCACCAGCATCAGAGATGGGAATAATGAATAAAGTTATGGGAAAGATTTCTGAACAGGGAATGTACACACTGGGAAGATGGAACTTAGTGTTTATTGCTCCGCCGCTTTGCATAACTAAGGAAGAAGTGGATGAAGGATTGGAGATTATTTCGAAGGCGCTGACAATAGCGGATGAATTTTGTGAATAGTTGTTAACACAACTCCCAAGAATGGAATTATTGAAGGAAGAAGTTTGTGGTACATGATTAGAGAAAGAGATTTTCACCACTAAGGCACTAAGATCACTAAGAAAAAAGAAAATATCAGAGCACTTAGATGACTAAGAACACTTAGAAGAAAATATTCTAGACCAAGAACGTGAGATTTAATTTTGTTTATAGAAAAAGTAATAATATTGGTGTTGATTAATCATATACATAATCAAGTTTCTTAGAAGCACAAAACCCAAGAATGGAATTAAGGAAAGAAGAAACTTGTGATAGTTTAATCAAGGAAAAAACGAACGCGGATTAAACGGATAAGGCGGATTATCGCGGATATAACATCATTGGTTCAAAAGCGGAAGTAGAACAAGTACGCAATCTGCAAGATTACGTTACAAAAAATCAATTTATAGATGTTGATAAATCACATATATAGTCAAGTTACATAGAAGAAGTTGTCAATTGATAGTTGATCCGCCACGGCGGATGCTGGAGAACGCATAGTTGTTAGGAAAAGAATTTAGAATTTAGGAGTTGGGAGTTAGAATTTAGAAAGTGCAGGGAGGGATAGGTTACTTGTAAATAAAAGGGGGAGCAAAAATGAAAGCAAATTTGTAATTAATGAAGGAAGAGAAAAACATCACAAATGAAACAGAATTGAATTCTTCCCTTTACAGCGAGGATTTAGCTGCTATTCCTGAATCGAAAAGAACATGGAATACATGGAATTACACAGCTCTGTGGATCAGTATGAGTCTTTGCATTCCGACGTATATGCTCGCGAGTTCGCTTATTGAAGGAGGTATGAACTGGTGGCAGGCGATACTTACTATCTTTGCAGGAAACACTATTGTACTATTACCAATGATACTGAACGGACATGCGGGTGCTAAGTACGGAATACCCTTTCCAGTTCTTGCAAGGGCAAGCTTCGGTATTAAGGGTGCTAACATTCCTGCAATATTAAGAGCGATTGTTGCTTGCGGATGGTTTGGGATACAAACCTGGATCGGTGGTTTTTCTATATATCAAGTGATAAGAGTTTGGATACCATCATTTGAAAATCTTCCACAAATATTCCCTGCATATCTGGGTTTACAAACAGGACCAGCTATTTCCTTTTTTATTTTCTGGCTGCTTAACATGTATGTGGTATATTTAGGTGTTGACAGCATTAAGAAATTGCTTGTGTTCAAAGCTTTCTTTTTACCTGCCGCTGCTGTAGCTTTACTATTTTGGGCAATTTCCGCGGGTAACGGTTTAGGACCGATATTAGATCAGCCATCGAAGTTCGTGACGACGGGTGAATTTTTCAGGTACTTTTTCCCTGCGCTGACTGGAATGGTCGGATTCTGGGCAACTCTTTCATTAAACATTCCTGATTTCACGAGGTACGCTAAAAGCCAGAAAGCACAGGTTACAGGTCAGATACTCGGATTACCTCCCTCGATGACATTATTTTCTTTTGTAGGAGTTGTTGTGACTTCAGCAACGTTTATTATATATGGAGAAACTATATGGGATCCTGTATTACTCGCTGCAAAATTTGACAGTAAAATATTAGTGAGCGTGGCAATGGTTTGTATTGCTATATCTACTCTTGCAACAAACATTGCTGCAAACATAGTAAGTCCTGCGAATGACTTTGCAAATTTAGCTCCATCAAAAATTAATTTCAGAAAAGGCGGGTACATAACAGGAATAATTGGAATACTAATACTGCCATGGAAACTTATAGAAGACCCGAGCGGATATATTTTTAAATGGCTGATAGCATACTCAAGCCTGCTGGGTCCTATAGGCGGAATAATGATATCAGATTATTTTCTTGTTAAGAAAAAAGTACTTGTTGTAGAAGACTTGTATAAAGTTATCGGGATATACAGTTTTCAGAATGGGTTTAACAGAAATGCAATGATTGCAATGATTGCAGGAATTTTGCCTAACGTACCGGGATTTTTTACAACAATAGATGTTATAAACATAAATAGTTTTCCATTGTGGATTTCTGACATTTATCATTACGCATGGTTTGTCGGATTTTTTGTGTCATTTATAGTTTACTATTTACTGGAAAGAAAACAAATAAAATTAAATAAAATATAAATAATGTCAATATTAATTAAGAACGGTAGAATAATTACAGCATCAGCGGATTACACTGCCGATGTATTTATTGAAGGAGAAAAGATTTCTCAAATCGGAGAGAATCTAAACATAAAAGCCGATAAGGTTATTGATGCAACGGGAAAGCTTGTAATGCCGGGAGGTATTGACCCGCATGTTCATCTTGATATGCCGTTCATGGGAACATTCTCTTCGGATAATTATGAAACGGGAACACTTGCTGCACTTCACGGAGGAACAACAACCGTTATTGATTTCATACTTCAAAAGCAGGGAAATTCACTTAAAACAGCTTACGATGAATGGACGGGAAGAGCAAACGGAAATGCTTACGGAGATTATTCTTTTCATATAGCAGTAACTGATTTTAATGATGAGACTCAGAAAGAAATTTCTTATTTTATAAATGAACTCGGTATCACTTCATTTAAAACATTTATGGCTTACAAAGGAGCTTTGATGATTGATGACAGACAGATGGTCGGTCTCATGAATGAAGTTAAGAAACACGGAGGATTAGTAACAGTGCATGCAACCAATGGAGATATGATTGATTATCTTGTTGCAAAACACAAATCCGAAGGAAAGCTCTCCCCTCTTTATCATTATTTATCACAGCCTGAAATCACAGAGGCTGAAGCTACGGGAAGGTTTGCTGATATGGCTTTTAATACGGGTGTTCCGGCTTATATTGTTCACATGACTTGCGAGGGTTCGCTGAATGCAGTGAGACGCGCACAGTTGAGAAACCAGAAAGTATATGCAGAGACATGCATACAATACCTTCTGCTCGATGCATCATTATACGAAAAAGATTTTGAGGGGGCGAAATGGGTTATGAGTCCTCCGTTACGGGAGAAAAAAGATCAGGAATCTTTGTGGGGAGGAATAAATCAAGGTTCTGTTCAGATAGTTGCGACAGATCACTGTCCGTTTAACTGGGAACAGAAATTAATGGGAAAGAATGATTTTTCGAAGATTCCGAACGGACATCCTGCAATTGAAAACAGAATGGAGCTGCTTTTCAGTGAAGGAGTAAATAAAGGAAAGATATCTCTTAATAAATATGTTGAGGTTACATCGACAAACTCGGCAAAGATATTCGGGATGTTTCCACGTAAGGGTACGATTGGAATCGGAGCAGATGCAGATATAATAATCTTTGATCCGAATGAAGAACATACTTTATCAGTTAAAAATCATCACATGAGAGTTGACTATTCGGGGTATGAAGGGTGGAAAGTGAAAGGTAAATGCAAACAAACAATACTTAGAGGTAAACTTGCAATTGATAACGGGAAAGTAAAGATAGAAAAAGGATACGGTAAATTTATAAAGAGAGAAAAACATAAAGATGTGGTATGATTATTTACCACCAAAACACCAAAACGCGAAAAGAAAATATTGAAAGTGAGATTATATACCACCAAAGCACCAAAACACGAAAAGAGATTTTTTAATGGTATATAAGGGATAAACTCAATGAGGTGGAGTTTTTTTCAAAACGAAATAAATGTTAAGGAAAAAGAATCTATACCACAAAAACACAGAAATAAGTATTATATTGTTTGTTTTTAGATATATAAAACATTAAAGAAATGACTTTTGAGCCGATACCGACTGAAATTGATTTATTGGGGAAAAATATAGTTAATTGCTGCTATCAGGTTCATAAGAATCTTGGACCTTGATTATTAGAGAAAATTTACGAAGCATGTTTTTGTTATGAACTTGATAAAATGAATATTCCTTATCAAAGACAAGTAATTATTCCTGTAATATACGATGGTAAATTATTGGATGAAGGATTGAGGATAGATGTTCTTGTAAATAATGAGGTTATTTGTGAGTTTAAAGCAGTAGAATCAACATTACCTGTATTTGAAGCTCAATTATTAACTTATCTGAAATTGAGTAAAAAACGATTGGGTTATTTAGTGAATTTTAATGTTAAGAATATTGGTGATGGTATTAAAAGATTCGTATTATAAATTATAATCTTAAAGTTGTTTTGGTGTTTTTGTGTTTTAGTGGTAGTGTTTTTTGAATATCGAAAATATAAATAATTAAAAGGGTGTCAAATTTTAAATATTAATCATAATTATTATGGCGAGAAAAATAAAATCAGGGTTAATACAGATGTCGCTTCCGATGACGGAAGGCGAAGGCTCAATAGAAGAAATAAAAGAGGCAATGATTCTAAAACACATTCCGTTTATAGAAGAAGCCGGCAAAAAGGGAGTACAGGTTTTATGTCTGCAAGAAATTTTTAACACACCTTATTTTTGTCCGGGACAGGATAAGGCATGGTACGAATCGGCAGAACCTATGCCGGGTCCAACGGTAGTTAGAATGCAGGAATTAGCAAAGAAGTACGATATGGTAATAATTGTACCTGTTTATGAAAAGGAACAACCCGGAGTATTATACAATACAGCAGCGGTAATTGACGCAGACGGAACTATACTTGGGAAATACAGAAAGAATCACATACCTCATACATCCGGATTCTGGGAGAAATTCTTTTTCCGTCCGGGAAACCTTGGATACCCTGTATTTCAAACAAAGTACTGCAAAGTAGGTGTTTATATATGCTATGACAGACATTTCCCGGAAGGAGCAAGGATTCTGGGATTGAACGGAGCTGAAATAGTTTACAACCCATCGGCAACGGTAACAGGATTATCGCAATATTTATGGAAACTTGAGCAGCCTGCTCATGCAGCTGCAAACGGATATTTTATGGGATGCATAAACAGAGTGGGGACAGAGAAACCATGGAATATTGGGAAGTTTTACGGATCATCATACTTTGTTGATCCCAGAGGGCAGATATTTGCACAAGCATCGGAAGATAAAGATGAGCTTCTTGTTGCTGAATTTGACCTTGATATGATTGAAGAAGTAAGGGCAACATGGCAGTTTTTCAGAGACAGAAGACCTGAATCATACAATAAAATCACAGAGTTATAATGGCAGAATTCAAGCGTCCTAAAAACGACCGGGAATTTGAAGTAAATTTTTCTCCTATAAATAAATTAATGAACAAAACAGAAGCTCTTCTTGAAAGTTCAAGATGTTTGTTTTGTTATGATGCTCCCTGTACAAAAGCATGTCCGACACATATAGACATCCCTCTTTTCATAAGACAGATAAACACTGGTAATGTTACTGGAGCTGCAAAGACAATTTATGCTTCGAATTATATGGGAAACCTTTGTGGAAAAGTCTGTCCTGTAGAAGTACTTTGCGAAGGATCATGTGTTTATGTTAACCAAGGGGTAAAAGCGATTGAGATTGGGCGTCTTCAGAATTACGCAACTAACAAGGTGATTTCGGAAAACATTGAAATATTTTCCGAAGGAGAAAAAATAAACAGGAAAGTTGCTATAATTGGCGGAGGTCCGGCCGGGATATCATGTGCAAGCGAACTGCGTTCTGCAGGTATAGAAGTTGATATTTATGAAGGAAGGAAATTAGCTACCGGACTTGCGATACATGGTATAGCTCCTTATAAAATAGCAAATGAAGATGTACTTGAGGAACTAGAATATTTGCAAGAACAATTCAAATTCAATATTCTTTATAACAACTTTATAAAAAGCAAAGAAGATATTGAAATGCTTGAGAAAGAATACGATTTCATATTTCTGGGAATAGGAAATTCAAATACATCTGCTTTAAACATACCTGGTGAAGACAAGAAGAATGTTTTTGGTGCAGTAGAAATCATAGAAGAACTGCGTATGAAAAAGAGCAACGCTGTATATGGCAACAAAGTTATAGTTTTCGGAGGCGGCAACACGGCAATGGATGCAGCTTCAGAATCCGCTCGAATGGGTGCTGAAAGAGTTACACTTGCATACAGAAGATCGAGGGAAGATATGGGTGCGTATGAATTTGAATACGACCTCGCAAAAAGTGTTGGGGTGAAAGCATACTTTAATACTGCACCTGTTGAGATCCTGGGTGATAAAAAAGTAACAGGGGTGAAATTTATAAAAACAGAGACTAAAAACGGGAAACTGAAAACAATAAAGGGAAGTGAATTCACAGAAGAATGCGATATGGTGATTAAAGCTACAGGACAATCGAGACATTTTGAGCTTTATGAGAATATAAATAATCTTGAAGTTGATGATTTTGGAAGAATTGTCGTTGACGATAATTATTGCACCACAAATCCAAAATACTATGCAGCCGGTGATGCTGTAAACGGAG
>JBHELA010000185.1:0-11803 GCA_041859005.1 Ignavibacteria bacterium | reverse complement strand
TTTCTTAAACTCTGAAATATTAAACGGTTTTGAGAGGTAGTCCGAAAATCCTGTTTGAAGGAATTCTAATTTGTCGCCTTTCATTGCATACGCGGTCATTGCTATTACCGGTATATTTTTGCAGTCTTCTATTTTTCTGATTTCTTCCAGAGTCTGTTTCCCGTCTATTCCCTTAAGTCCTATGTCCATTAGAATCAAAGAATACTTCTTCTCCTTTACGCTTTTAATCGCTTCTTCGCCTGATGTGACGCAATCAAATTGACACGAGTTTATTAGAATTTGTTTTATCAAATTAATGTTGAGTGACTCATCCTCAACTACAAGTATTCTCTTGTCTTTGTTTAAAATTGTTGTTTCCTGTTCCATTGAATTATCCTGATTTATGAATGTACTTGTTTCCGATGGTATCTTGCTGCCTGAAGAAGGGAATCTTACGGTAAATGTCGTACCCTTGCCTACTTTGCTTTCAACTTCTATGGTTCCTTCCATCAGTTCAACGTATTTCTTGCAGATTGCGAGTCCGAGCCCCGTACCATCGAATTTCCTGCTTCTTCCCTCGCTTGCCTGCCTGAACGGTTCAAAGATTATTTTCTGCATGTCTTCGGGTATTCCGATACCCGTATCTTCAATCCTTAAGAAAACTTGTTTAACTCCGTTTATTTCTTCTTTTCCCGTTGTTACTGTAATCTGTCCTTTATCGGTAAATTTAATCGCATTTTCAAGAAGATGCTGTGCTATTGTTTCCAGAACCGTAATGTCAATTTCCGCTGACGCTGATTCATCAAGGTTTGTTACAATCTTAAGGTTGTTCTTTTCTGCCTGCTTTTCAAATAGTTTTACTGTTGATATAGCCGCATCAGATATGTTTACGTCCTCAATGTTTATTTCTGTTTTGCTCGATTCAATTCTTGAAAGGTCAAGTATTAGATTAAGCGTATTTGTAAGACGCTTTCCGCCCTCGTGAATCATATACGCAAATCCTTTAGTATCAGGGTCTTCGAGCGTGTCATGTAATAACTCTGAAAAACCAAGTATTGCAACCATCGGCGTCCTTAATTCGTGGCTCATGTTGGCAAGGAAATTGGATTTCAGTTCACTCATTTCTTCTGCTTTCTTCTTTGCCTGTATCAGTTCCTCCTCGATTAACTTTTGACGGGTAATATCTTCTACCCAGCCCACCATACGCAGGAGATTTCCTTCTGAATCGAGAAAGGATTTAAGTACTACATGAATTGTCCTTATTTCACCGCTGTGCTTTATAATGCGGTATTCAATGTGATACTTTCTTTTTTCATCCTTTGAGGACTTCATGAATTCTTCCATTACATGCTCTCTGTCATCAGGATGCACATATCTTTCTATAAAATTTGGAAATTTAATATTCTCTTCATCTTCAGGGTCAGCATCGAATATTCTCAATGTATTAGCTGACCATTTCACTGTATTTGTTTTTATTTCATAAGTCCAGCTTCCCGTATTTCCTATTGACTGAGCTTCCTGAAGCATGTATTCGCTTTCCTTGATTTCGTCAATTGCATATTTAAGAACTTTGTGATTCTGAATTTTTTCAAGCGCAAAAGATATGTTTGCAGTTACGTTTTCAAGCAGTTTAACTTCTTCTTTATCGAAGAAATCAGCGGTATCCGAATAAATTGTATAAGCACCAATAACATTCCCGAACAACTTTATCGGAAGTGCAATTGAAGAATTGTAACCTCTTTTGAGAGCTTCATCCCGCCATGGAACCATCATCGGGCTGGTTGCAATGTTCTCTGAATAAACTGTCCTGTTTTCTCTTACTGCCGTACTTGTAGGACCCTGTCCTTCGGGGAGATTCCCATCTATAGTTATTTTCTTCATGGCGCTAAGGTATCCGTCTTCATCGCCTGCGACTGAATGGCATTCTAAAAATCCGGTATCGTCATTAATTATTCCAACCCATGACATTTTGAATTTACCCGTTTCTACAGCTATCAGGCAAGACTTACTGAAAAGTTCATCCATAGTCTCTGCTCTTACAATTAGCTCATTAATTCTACTAACAAATTCATTTGTCCTGATAGATTTCATCAGAACTTTATGAGTGTTCTTTATTTCGGTTATATCACGGATACTGGGCATCATATACTTATTGCCGCTTGTTTCAATAAGGTTTACATTTAAAAGTGCTGTAAATCTTTCTCCGTTTAATCTCTTAAGTTCAAATTCCCAGTCCTTTACTTCTCCTTTTTCAAGAAGAACCTTTTTTATTTCTTCCCTGGCTTCAGGGTTTGAGTACAGGTTCAGTACTGATTTTGATTTAATGTCTTCGGGTGTATATCCGGTGATTTCCATCATCACCTTGTTCATCGCAACTGCATTTCCTTCCATGTCAGTAATACCGATGCCCACGGGCGAAGAATCGAAAAGCATTCTGTATCTTTCTTCTGATTCCTTTAGTGTTATAGCAGTTCTGCGGTTTTCTGATACATCAATCCCGACTGCAATAAAATGTACTGCTTTTCCTTTTGTGTCAAAAAAAGCCCTTTTTCTCCATTTCTGATACACCGTTTTTCCGTTTGCGATAGTTTGAGACTGAATGTGAATGCTGGTGTGGTTTTCAGGAGTCAGGGTCTTCAGGTTGTCTTTTATTGTATCTAAGTTCTTTGAATAAAGGAGTGTGAAAAAATTTTTGCATGTAAGTTCTTCCTTTAAAAATCCTGTCATCTTTGCAAAAGCTTCGTTGCAGTGCTTTATCGTTCCGTCGGGGAGGAATGAACAAATAAATGCAGGAACACATTCAATCATTTCATGGAAATATTCAAAATCCTCGGGAGATGCAGCTTTTGTGTCCTTGAATACTGATTTATTGGAATCCGAAGAAAGCTTTTGTTCCAATCCTGGTTTCCTTTCTTTGTTTAACTACAAAAGCAAAAGGCATTGGCAATCAATGCCTTTTGCAAAAATAAATATTATTTATGATAAATTATTTTATCAATATCATTTTCTTTACGTCAACGAATCCTTCAGATTCAAGGCGGTAATAATAAACTCCGGTCGAAAGGTCTGTGCCGCTGAAGTCTATCGTATAATAACCCGCTTCTTTATTCGCATTTACAAGGTTTGCAACTTCTTTTCCGAGCATGTCGTAAACTTTCAAAGTAACGAATGAATTTCTTGGTATTGCGAAGTTAATCTTTGTTACGGGATTAAACGGATTTGGGTAGTTCTGTGACAATGAATAAACATTCGGTAATCCTGTCTGGTTGTTTCCAATGCTTGTTGAAGTGTTAAATCCAAGACAAATGTTTGGTCGTGTTGCCGCAGTAGATGTAGCTGTTAACGTGCATCCTGACCCGCCGTCAACGTGGTGATGTAAAACTGTACCCGTCTGGGCTGTTCCTGCTACAGTTGTGTTTGCAGTCCATGCGGCATTATCAAAACATACTTCAATAAGCAGGTTTCCGGTTCCGTTCCAGTTGTATGGATTCGTAAAGTTAATGTACTGAAGACCTGTTCCCGGAGGAGTATAACTTGATGACGTGTAAACTTCTGTCCATCCTGTTGTTGTCCATGTGGAGATTGTTGATGCACTGATTGTCTGCATCTTTATCGAAAAATTGCTCATTGCAGGCGAGCCCACTGTTAATATCGTAAATCCAAGTTTGTTTATGAAACCCGCTAATCCACCGTTTGCAGATATTTCTGATGCAGTAAAAAGCATCTGTGTTCTTGAATCTTCATACAATGTATAGAAAGGATAGCTTGTTGCTGTCGAACCTGTACCTATACATGCATAGTTTATGCTTTCAATAGTATATGAAAATGTTGTCGAAGGTGCAGTGCTTCCCGGAGGAGTAAGACCTCTTCCGCCGGCTGGATACGTGCATACAAAGTTCCCTGCTGAATCCTGTGCTGCAAAGTAATAGCTTACTACAGTTCCAAGCGTAGTCTGTGAAGGGATGCTAAACTTGAAAGTATCAAGATTGTAATAATTATAATTAACGGATGAGTATGAACCGTTGTTTACTTTGTAATAGAGTCTCGGAGCGTTGTTAGTGTTCATTGCAATCTTACTCTTTGATTTAATTACTAATGTCGCAGTTCTCTCCGTTGTGTAATTGCCGCTTGCAAGTTGTGTATGGTAAAAATCCATTTTCACGTTGTTTGAAAACGATACGAGCGCTGAAATAGCAGTTCTAACAAGATTTCTGAAGTAAGGCAAATTCAACGTGTTGTATTTGTCATTGGTTGTATGGTAATACGGAGTGAAATCACTGTTATCTTCAATGTTCATGAATCCTTTATATCCTTTTGTCCAGAATGAAGCATGGTCGCTGTTTGCAGTTGTGTTTATTTTCTTAATTGGTACTAAAGTGGGAAGATATGTCTGCATTGCTGCAATGTAATCATTTGCAAAACTCTCGGATGCTGAATTCGAAACGACTTCATTCTTGCCGTCATTATTCCCGTCGTATGAAATCATGTCAAGGTTCAGATTGCAGATGATAGAATCTCCTTTTGCAAATGCTGAATCAACGTATGCCTTGCTTCCGTAAAGACCTCGCTCCTCTTCATCCCAGAGAGCAAATACAATCGTGTATTCGGTTGGAAAATTCTTCAATATGCGGGCTGCTTCGAGTACGCATACAGTTCCCGATGCATTGTCATCAGCTCCCGGTGCTAATGTACCCGAAGGCATAGCGTCGTAATGTCCGCCTATTATGTAATACTGGTTTGGATATTTTGTGCCAAGTTTTGTAGCGAGAACGTTTACACTTGTTGCACTGTTGGTTTGATACCTCGGCGTATATCCGTATGACTGCAGCAGTTCAAAAATATATTGTGCTGCTTTTGGATTGTGGACGCTGTTGTAATGTCTTGAGGCAATAGTGTACGGTGCGCCTCCGATAATACATGTTGTATCTCCGCTCAACTGACGGTCAAGCAGACCAACGCTTTGGGTAGTAATAAGGTTTATAAGGGAGTCAATTTTTGGACTGTATCCAATCTGTGCATTCACAGAAAACGAAATAAGTGTAATTAATAACACTGATAATAGGGGAATACGTAATGATTTCATGATTATTAGTTTATTTAATATCCTTAAAAATAACTTTATTAATCTAATTTTGAAAGTACAATACTAATCTTAAAAACCAGCTGTTTTTATTTGTATAGTTCCTTAGAACCTGCCTGAAAAGGACCAGACTTTAGGCAAAAACGTCATATCATCAGCAATTTCGGGAACAAATCTTTAATATTTTAGTTTATATGCCAATAGCTGTAAAAACTGTAACTTTTTGCAATTATCTTGTGTTCTAAAAATAAATCTGAAATTATTTTACTAAATTAAAACAACAACTATGAAAAAAATCACATTTTTGTTCTTACTTTTTGCGGCAATATTTGCTTTAAACACCGGAGCTAAAGCTCAGTCTTACTTCACTTATGACGGCAGCGAGTTTTCTGTACTTTTAACTTGCGACGATGCAAATACATATGTTACTGCAGTTCAGTTCTCAACGGGCGGCAAATGGGTTGATTTTGCTATTATCGATTACAGCAATCTTGAAGACGTTGAAGGCGGCGGTTTTGTATACACTTGTCAGGATGGTAAGGGAGTCAAATTCCTTGTGGATTATTACCGCACACAGGATTATATAAGGGTTACGAACCTTGATACCGGTGCAGAATGGACCCTTTACAGACGAGCAAATTAACTTGTACTTAAACTTTAAAAAAGGCTTAATCTTCAGGATTAAGCCTTTTTTTGTTGGAAAAGGGAAACATTTAGAGCTTTAAAACGTTATATTCATATATGGGATTATCTCAAAGAATCATATTTTTTACCGTAGTCTTTTCCGTTTTATTCTTACTACAGCTTGTTGTTTATAAAACATTCAGGAAATATCTGTTAAGAAAAAATCTGGACTTAAAGACAGTCAACTATTTATCGAGGGCACCGTTTCTGTTCTTTAATTTGCCGTTTATAATACAAATTCTAAAATCATTTGATTTATTCATGCCTCCTGAATGGATGGATTTGGTTATTATAAAACCATTCTTTGTGTTTCAGGCTGCTACATTCTTTATAGGGCTGTTTTTGATTGCAGGAAAGATAATCAAACTACCTTTTGTAATCGGTGACTTTTTTCTTAAGAGAATAAATTTCATAAAAGGGAAATATCAGAGCTTCAAAAGCAAGAAAAAAGTAGTCAAATTCGATGAATCAAGACGTAAGTTTATTACGGCATCAACAACTATTGTCAGTGGTTATGCCTTTATTGGTGCGGGTGTCGGTACTATTCAAAAAGATAAATATACAATAGAAGAACAGACCATAAAGATTCCAGGTCTTCCTTCTGAGCAAAAGGGAACTACAGCCGTTCTTGTCAGCGACATACACAGCGGACCCTACATGGATTTTGAACAGATGAAAGAATATGTTGATGTAATTAATGATATGAAACCTGACATGATTCTTATTCCAGGCGACCTAACAAACTCGCAAAGAAACGAAGCCGCACCTTTCGCAAAAGCATTCAGGGACCTGAAAGCAAAACATGGTGTGTATGCTACTTTCGGCAATCACGATTACTTTAACGATGTTGAATACATTAATGATGTTGTTAAAAATGAAACCTCGATAAGGATGCTCAGAAACGAAGCACTTCTGCTCGATATTAACGGAAAGCCGTTCAGCTTAATGGGCACTGAGGATACGCGTGACAGCGGGGGCAGGTCGAATCCCTTGGTTGCAAAGTATATAACCCAGACAGTTAATCTTGCGAACGAACAGTTTAAACAAAATAATATTAATTCAGAATTTGTTCCGAAAATATTGTTAACACATAAGCCTTATCTCTTTGATGATGTGAACGACCTTAACTTTAACCTTATGCTGAGCGGTCATACACACGGCGGACAGGTTGTTTTCTTTAAATTCGGCGATTTGAATTTATCCTTTGCATCCGCAGCCCATAAATACATAAACGGCATGTACGAAAACAACGGAAAGTACCTTTATGTATCACGAGGCATCGGAACTGTAGGTCTGCCGATAAGATTTAATTGTCCGCCCGAAATCACAAAGTTCACATTCGTGTAAATTCTCTCTTAGAGTAACGCGAGTTTACAATCCCGGCTTGTCTGGACATCCTTGCTTGAGGAATCATGAAAGTTTCTCCTTACTGCAACGAGAGAAAATTCTTGCTTACTAAATCAACCTTCACCCGTGTTACTATCCGCAAAAATGTTGTAATAAAAACAAACTTTTACAAAATAAAATACTTTCATTATCTGCATTTTTCTGGGATAGTATAAATTTTCTTTGTTCTCTCTGCGACCTCTATTCTTCTCTGCGAACCCTGCGGTAAAATCTTTTAATGCCTGATAATAATTTATTTATTATCTCTGTGTGCTCCGTGATTATTCTCTTTGTGCTCTGTGGTAAAGTTTTTATTTGTTTGCAGTTCTTGCTGCGCCCTGTTCTTGTTCTTCCGCCTCCAGAACAAATAAAACGGTATTCCTATCAGCACGAGCGATAGCCCAATTCCTGAGTCTCTTGGATTTTCAATTATCGTGACAACAACCAGTACTACACAAAAAAGCACAAATATAAACGGCAATATTGGATAGCCCGGTACTTTATAAACTCTAACTGCATCCTTCATCTTCTTACGGAGAATAAACACTCCGAAGGCTCCTGCACCGTAGAAAATAAAGCTCGCAAATATCAGCATGTCTGTCAGCTGGTCGAATGTTCCCGAAAGTACCAGCAGGCTTGCCCATATTCCCTGTATAATCAATGAGAGATGCGGAGTGCGGTACTTGCTGTGATGTGAACCTGCGGATTTGAAAAACAAATTATCCTTTGCCATTGCAAAATAAATCCTTGATGACGCAAGTATCGTCCCGTTTGTAGTTCCGAAAGTTGATACCATTATCAAGACGGAAATAAAAATAGCTCCTCCGTATCCGAGAAACTTTCGCATCATTTCAATCGCTATTATGCTGTGGTCGTTATTCGTTAAGCTGATTATTTCATCAACTGGAAGCACATAAAGAAACGCAGTATTGATTGCAAGATAAACAAGTATTACAAGCGCCACGCCGCCGAATAATGATATCGGTATGTTCCGTTTCGGATTCTTAACCTCGCCTCCCAGATATCCTATGTTGTTCCAACCGTCATACGCCCAGAAAGCTGCAAGCATTGCCGCAAACATCGCTCCGAACAGCCCCATAGGCGAACTGTACTTAAACCCTTCCGCTTCAAGAACGGGAGTAAGGTTTTCAGCTGATCCGCCGCTGATAGAAAAACCAAGTATTATAATAAGAATAATCCCAAGTACTTTTAGTGCTGTAAAGATATTCGTTATCGTACCGCCTATTACAACCCCGAAGTAATTCGCACTCGTCAGGAAAATTATTGTCAGTATTGTTAATCCTTTAACACCAAAGCTTTGCAGAGGATGAAATATTCCGAAAAGTGTAAACTGTTCGTAAACGTCGGAGAGATGTGGAAGCGGAATTACAGCATTAACAGACTCTGCAAACACATAAGCAATAGAAGCTATAGAAGCCGATTGTATTACTGAAAAACAGCTCCATCCGTAAAGGAATGCAAACGCATTACCATACATTTTCTTGAAGTAAACATACTGTCCTCCTGGTTCTGCGATAAGCCCGGCTATTTCGGCATTCGTCGCAGCGCCTATCATCGTTATTATTCCTGGAATGAGCCAGCAGAGAAGTATAAGCCCCGGCGAGCCGAGCTCTGATGACATCGGAGCGATTTTCTTGAAGATTCCCGAGCCAATCATCGAACTTATTACAATCATCAGCGATGTGAAAAGTCCTAACCGCGTAAGCAATCCGCTGTGATGAGTCTCCGTAATCTTCAATAATCCGCCGTTAATTCAAAAATTAGTTTCATAAAAATAATTCATGGGTATATTAAATGCAAACTAAATATGATATATCCCTTAGCACTATTTTATCCTCCTGTGAAGTTTCTATAGGCCTGTCCTCCAAAGGCAGGAGTCTACTTTTTATATATAAAAAATCCCCGTTGTGACCCAACGGGGATTACACTCCTTCTCGTTCCCAAGTTCTTTAGGTTGTGTGAAAACAATCAAAAGTTTGTCATCCCCGCTCGCTCTTGGCGGGGATCTTATTATTATTGTTTACAATCACAGTTTTTGAGTATTGCTTCCAACCAAAATATGGTTTTCACACAATCTCTTTTGCTTGGGATTTGTGCTAAATCTTACCTCACCAACACCATCCTCTTCGTCTCAGTATATCCTCCTGAAATCATCCTGTAAAAATAAACTCCGCTTGATAAATTGCTTCCGTCAAAAGTCGTCTCATACGTTCCGGGCTGCATCCTCTCATTCACAAGCGTCTGCACCTCCCTCCCGCCATTATCATACACTTTTATTAATACATTACTGTTGCCTCTTACCTGAAACCTGATTACTGTACTCGGATTAAAAGGGTTCGGGTAATTCTGTTCCAATGAATACTTCTCGGGTATAACCGACGATATATTCTTCACGCTTATTATATCTGTCAATTGCCTTCTCCATGCACCTAATGTTGATCCGCCGGAAAATATATAGTTATCTGAAATATAAAGTTCTCCAAAATAATTCAAATTGGTCTGAGGCAGTCCCTGATTTCTGTTATACCAGTTCGCACCGTAGTTGTTAGTCATAAAAATCCCTGAATCGTTAGTGTTTACAAACAAGTAATCTCCGTAAACTGCAATATAACTTATATTTTTATCAGTCATGCCGATGGGAGTCCAGTTCTGACCGCTGTTTGTGGACATTATTATTCCTGCTCCGTACGACCCTCCCGCATATATACGGTTGCCTGATATCTCCAAATGATAGTAGCTATAACTTGTCGGTTGATTATGTACTAACACCCAGTTCTGTCCGTAATTTGTAGATCGCAATATTATACTGCCTATCCCGCTTATACCGTATTGATGACCTACAATATAAACATCATTTTCATTCATGAACTCTACATCGCGTATACTTGAATTGTACACCAGTGTAGAATAATCATCCATGAAAGTATTACCCGAATCATTGGAACGCTGTAATCCTGTGTAACCGTTCTTATAATACAACCCTATGTAAAACATCGATCCTTTTGCTTTAATTACATTTATTGACCTGCTCAGAGTATTCCATCTGTAAATCCATTCATCTCCGTTGTTAGTTGAATAATAAATCCCGTTTTGTGTCAGATTATTATTCTGATACGCTGCATAAATATTGTTTCCAAGGTTTGTTATATCGTGTATTATTAGATAAGGCAAACCGTTATTAACTGCATACCAGCTGTTGCCGTTATTAGTTGACCTGTAGACACCTCTGCTCGCTGTATATAATATTTGACCTGCTTTTGCAAAATAATTTGAATATTGTGTTAAATATCCTGTTGCATCCCATATCGTTCCGCCGTTAGATGATAAAAATATCCCTTCCGCAGAACCCGCTACTAAATTACTGCCGGAACTTGTTAAAGCTTTTACTACCTGATTTCCGATGTCAGGCAATGCCGTCCAAGCCCCGCCTGTAAGCAATGTCCGGTGTACTCCGGTATTTGTCCCTGCATATAAATATGTTGAGTTTATCATTAATGAATATACCCCAATATTCAACAGCCCTATAGAAATCCATGATGCACCGTTGTTAGTTGATTTGTATATTCCATCAGCACCGTTAAGTGCTGACGCGCCTGCATATATTGTCGTACCTGAAAGTAACAGGACGTTCACATTCTGATTTATCAATCCGAAATTTGCAGTTGAAAAACTCGCCCCGTTATCCGTCGATTTAAATACACCTCCGCCAAATGTCCCTGCAAACATGGTTCCATTATACATAAGTAACGATGTTATATTTGGATTTGTAATATTGTAACCCGTGCTCTGCCATGAAGCACCGTTATCGCTCGTAACAAACAATCCGCCCGTCGTTCCTGCATATAGATTCTGATCTATGGATAAAAAAGTATTAACCGTTGAATTGTAAAGCCCGCTGTTAACCGCAAACCATGTAAAGCCCGTGTTTGTGCTTAAAAATACTCCTCCGTTAGTTCCAAGAAAGTAGTTAGCGCCTCTTTGTATAAAACAGTTTATTACGCTGTTAGTGAGGCCTACGCTGCTCGCGCTTGTCCAGGTTATCCCGTTGTTTCCGGACATCATTACGTTGTTACCTTCCGTACCCGCATAAAGTAACGTACTCGGGGAAAAGAAACATTTTACATTACCGCCGTAAGGTCCGTTTGAAGGAAGCCACTGAGCTTTCAAAGATGTTGTAATCGCAAGAATTATTACGAGGTAAATTAGCTTTTTCATAAATTGGGGATTAAATTATTTGAATATTGATTTGATTTGCTGTCAGGAAAAAAGACTGATTTCTTATTGTAATAATACAAAATATTACTTTTATGTTTGGGAAAATAATCAATTTATTTAAAACTAATCCAACTGTGATTAATATTCAAACCATAATTAAATACTACTATGTGTGTTGTTTCGTGTACCCTACTTAAAAAACACCTGTGCCGCCTTGTATATCTCGGGGTCAACTGTCTTTAGCGTACCTATAGCCTCCGAAATCGGTATATCAATTATCTTTGTTCCATGCATCGCGCACATTCTTCCGAACTTTTTCTGCTCAACCATCTCAACCGAGTAAATTCCAAACCTTGTGCCAAGCATCCTGTCGAAAGCAGTTGGTACTCCTCCGCGCTGTACATGCCCAAGTATTGTCGTGCGTGTTTCAAAGCCCGA
>JBHELA010000388.1:0-6933 GCA_041859005.1 Ignavibacteria bacterium | reverse complement strand
CCGGGCTTTTTATTTATATTTTAAAGCTCCAAAACTATATTCTCGTCAAACGATTCTGTTGTAAAAGAAAACATGTCCTCTTTTGTACCGTTAGGGACTGAATATCAATAGCAAAAGTATATTTCCTAATTTCTAAGTCCCGTTAGGGACTAAATGTTTATAGTATAAGTTATTTTATTTTTTAAAGTCCCGTCAGGGACTGAATATCAATAGCAAAGTATATAACTCAATTTCTAAGTCCCTTTAGGGACGGCATATCAATAGTAATTCAAATAATTCTTGTTTTCCTCTTTACTTTTATTTATATTTTGTGCATATTTATTCATAGCTGCAAAGCTCAAAATACAGCTATTACATAAAAAAGCATTAGATTTATAAAAAAGAACTATGCTTTAACAAGCTGTAAAAACACATCTATATTTTAACATCCCATAAATATCCCATGAACATCCCATTAGCATGCCTTAAACATACCATACTCACCCGTCGCTTACCCGCTTCCCGCCCGTCTCGCCCCCGTTGTTTCACCGTTCGGTAGCCGTATTACATAGGAAATCTGCCCTATAATCCAATATTTGCCCCAAATCCCTGCTTTCACTCTAAAATTATTGATTTTTGCATTTATGTATTAGATTTTTATTCATAAATTATATCAAATCACTTAAACTCATGAAAAAACTCTTACTCGCTTTATTTATTTGTGCTATTTCAATCAATAGTTATTCTCAGGATAGCACTCTTCATTTTCTTGCTATCGGTGACTGGGGGAGGGAAGGGAAACATCTTCAGAAGGAAACTGCCGATATGATGGGTAAGTTTGCCGCCGTAAATCCGGTTAAGTTTATTGTTTCAACAGGAGATAATTTCTATGAATACGGAATTAAGTCCGTTGATGACCCGCTTATAAAATTGAGCTTTGAGGATATTTATACCGCCTCATCCCTGCAGGTTCCATGGTATATAACATTCGGTAATCACGATTACGGCTATTCTGCAAAAGCCCAGATTGAACTTTCGAAAATTAACAGTAGATGGAAATTTCCATCAAGCTATTATTCAATCGATGAAGAACTCGCCGACGGCACGAGAATTCAGTTCTTATTCGTTGATACAAACCCATTCATTGAAAAGTACAGAATTAAAACAGATAAAAACACCGACTGGCATAACTCTGCCGACCAGCTTAACGAAGCTGACTGGCAGCAGCAGCTTAAATGGCTTGAATCGAGCCTTATGAATTGCGATGCTGACTGGAAGATTGTTATCGGACATCATCCCGTCCTGTCAGGCGGTAAACATGGCAGTGCAAAAGAAATCAATCTGTATTTCAAACCCTTATTCGAAAAATACGGTGTACAAATGTATATTTGCGGACATGATCATGATATTCAGTACTTAAAAGAAAACGGAGTTAATTATTTCGTCAGCGGTGCAGGCTCTGAACTAAGGAAAACAAACATGATTGAACAATCGGTTTTTGCAGACAGCTTAAATGCTTTTTTGTCAGCCGGAATTTCAGGCGATAAGGCAGTAATGAAGTTTGTGAGCGTAAACGGCGATGTTGTGTTCGAAACTGAGTTGAAAAGGTAAAGGTCATATATTTTAAAGGAACAAAATTGTAAGTTTCACGTTAAAAATGAAAAGATATAAACTTTCAGATATTATTTTATGTTGAATAATAATAGAATCTGAATGAAATATTTTATGTTTGAGAGAATGATACACAAATTAGTAAAAATAATATCGGTATTTTTAATCTGTTTATCCGTGGTCTTTATTCCCCGCGAATCAAACACTTTTGAGTTTAGCAGAAATTCCTCGTACGTTAAAAATAAGATTTTTGTTAAGACTAAAACAGAACTCGGAGTATCCGAGGCTACAGGCAAAATCTCAACTGTTACAGGTATCCCTTCTCTCGATGCATTAAACACCAGATACAAGGTAAGCAAAATCCAAAGAGTATTCGAAATAAATAACGGTGACGTTCAGCTTTATCAAAAGCTTGAAATGTCAAGAATATACGTTGTTCATTTCGAATCAGATGCAGATTCTTATAATGCAGCCGATGATTTCGCTAAAGACTTAAACGTGGAATATGCTGAACCTGTCTTCACAGGTATGGCAGCAGGTGTAAAGGAAAACTCTCTCAATATGTTTCCTAACGATACTTATTTTTCCCTTCAATGGTATTTAGACAACAGAGGAAATATTAAACCAAGCTCAGGCGGTGTCGCAAAAATTGGTGAAGATATTAACATCGTAAAAGCATGGGATGTGGAAACCGGTAGCACCGATGTCATTATTGCCATTCTTGATTCCGGCATTGAAGATGAAAGCACTGACTTAAAGGGCAGACTGTGGATTAATAAAGATGAAATTCCAAACAATGATATAGACGATGACAGGAACGGGTATGTTGATGATTATAAAGGTTGGGACTTTGCTTATGATGATAATTCAAACGGAGACGGTTTCGGTCATGGAACAAATATAGCAAGTGTTATCGGCGCCAATACAAATAATTCATTCGGCTTTTCAGGTGTAAACACGAACAGCAAAATGATGAACTGCAAAAATCTTAGCGACAACAATTCAGGTGAATATGAATGGTGGGCTCAGTCAATCAAATATGCCGTTGATAATGGTGCTAAGATTATCAACATGAGCGAAGGCGGAGACGATTATTCCAAAGTTCTTAAAACTGGTGTTGATTATGCGGTTAATAAAGGAGTCGTCCTCGTTGCTTCAATGATGAATAAAGGCGACGGTAGGAAATATTATCCTGCAAGTTTTGACGGAGTGTTGGCTGTCGGAGCTACTGATACTGACGGCAAGAGATGCAGAAAGTTTTCATGGGGAGGCGGTAGCTGCTGGGGAAAACATATTTCGGTCGTAGCACCCGGAAATAAAATATACGGCGTAGATTATGAAAACCCTTTCAACTTCGATTCCTACTGGAGCGGCACCTCGCAGGCTACTGCTATCGTTAGCGGTCTTGCTTCGCTTCTCCTTTCGCAGGATAAGTCCCGCAGCGGCTCTGATATTAAAACCATTATTAAAGAAACAGCAGTTGACGGTTTAGGCGACCCCTCAGAAGACAGAACCGGATTTGATGTTTACTACGGTTACGGCAGAGTTGATTTCTTCCTTGCTCTAACTTATAACGATGAGTTTACGAGAACAAAAGTTAATGAAGAAAATAAAAAGAAAGAAGAAGTTACGAAAGAAGAGGTAACAAAAGAACCGGTTGAACAATATGAGAGCGATGACGGCGGTGCAAGAGCTGTTAAGAAGCAGACCAATGATAACAGAAACAAAAACAATAATAATCCCGACAAACCCGCACGGAAGAAATAACCACATGAATGATTGATTATTCTGGTCTTGATTTAGTTGGAGTTAAAAGAGTATTCTATTTCGATTCAATTGAGTCCACAAACTCTTTTGCCAAAACCTGCAAGGATGAAGATGACTTACTGATTATTGCTGAGCACCAGTCATCAGGAAGAGGAAGACTTGACAGAAACTGGAAGTCTGAAAAAGGCAAAAACATCACAATTTCCTTAATCAAAAGCTTTGACGTTCAGGCTCCCCAACTCGTAAATTTTTATACTTCCTACATAGTTCAAAGGTCCTTAAAAGAATATATCAGCAATCTAATCGGTTGCAGCACTGACGTTATTAACCTGAAGTGGCCAAACGATATAATGCTGAACGGTAAAAAAGCAGGAGGAATCCTTTCAGAACTCATCGACATTAACGAATCTCCGAAAAAGTTTATTATCGGAATCGGTATTAATGTTAATCAGGAAACTTTCCAAGAAGATATCTCTCATAAAGCCGTTTCACTCAAAAATTATTTTAAGAAAGAATTTGACTTAAACGAATTAATCCGCTGTTTGATAAATCAGTTTTATAGTAATCTGGTTTTACTTGAAAGAAGAGAAGTGCTGATGGAGCTGTGGCGGCTCAACTGCTGCATGATAAACAGAAAAGTAAAATTCAGGCAAACTGATTTTATCGAAGAAATTGAAGGAAAAGTTATCGATGTCTGTGACGACGGCGGAATTAAGATAAAAACATCTGAAAATATCAACTCCAAAAATATTTCCACATATTATACCGGAGAAATAAGTTTCATTTATTAGAATAAATATTTACTTTTGCTCTATAAATCATTTTTACAACTAAGTAAATATACCTCATGTTATCGGATTTTGGGCAAGTTTTAATCTTTATGATTGTATCGATTGGATTTGTTGCAATCGCTATAACCGCCGGAAAAATTGTCGGTCCTCGGTATCCCTCAAAAGGGAAAGAATCAATCTATGAATGCGGTGAAGATACTGTCGGCGAAGCTTGGGTACGGTTTAATATCCGCTACTACGTCGTCGCTTTGATTTTCATCATCTTTGACGTTGAAATTATTTTCCTCTTCCCCTGGGCAGTTGTCTTTAAAGATATGGGATTGATTGCTTTCATCGAAATGGCAATTTTCTTGTTTATTCTAATCGTCGGATTTATTTATGCTTACGCTAAAGGAGACCTTTACTGGGATAAACCTCAACCGGTAGTTCCAAAACTCGATAGACAAATATTTAAAAGCGAAATCTAATCTATGGGAATATTAAATAAACTCGATAACAGAGTTGAACAATTCGAAAGCGGTAATATTATTATCACCTCCGCCGATAAACTATTGAACTGGAGCAGGTTGTCTTCTATGTGGCAGATGTTCTTTGGCTTAGCTTGCTGTGCTATTGAAATGATGGCAACTTCAGCATCTCATTACGACCTCGATAGGTTTGGTATTATTCCAAGACCTTCTCCAAGACATGTCGATATTATTTTAATCTCTGGTACAGTTACTTTAAAAATGGCAACAAGAATCAAAAGACTGTGGGACCAGATGCCTGAACCAAAATACTGCCTCTCAATGGGCAGCTGCGCAAATTGCGGCGGTCCCTACTGGGAGCACGGATACCATGTCTTAAAGGGTATCGATAGAATTATTCCTGTCGATGTTTATGTACCGGGCTGCCCGCCCAGACCGGAAGCTCTGATTGAAGGATTAATAAAGCTTCAGGAAAAAATCCGTGAACAGTCTTTAGCAAAAAAACCAGCGTAATTATATAATTATGGAAACAAACGAAGTTTACGAGAAATTAAAGAAAGTTTTTGAAGACGGTATAGGGGAGATCAAAACAGACCTTCCTGTTGACCCGTTTTTCTTCGTTTCAGCAGATAAGATTAATGCAGTTTCTTTATTCCTTCGAGACGAAGAATCTTTGCAGTTTGATAATCTTTCCTGCTTAAGCGGTATGGACTACGATAAAGATAACCTTGCAGTCGTGTATCATCTGTATTCTTACGTTCATCATCATAAATTGGTCGTGAAAGTTGTTGTCCCGAAATCTAATCCTATCGTTAATACTGTCAGCGATGTATGGGCAGCGGCAGACTGGCACGAGAGGGAAGCATACGACCTTGTTGGAATGACTTTTGAAGGACATCCTGACTTGAGAAGAATTTTGCTTCCTGAAGACTGGGAAGGACATCCGCTCAGAAAAGATTATAAAGTACCGGAGTTTTACAGGGGTATGAAAGTACCTTATTAATAAAATACAAATTTTTACATTTTAAAAATGGCAGACATAAGAACAGAAGAACTTACTATTAATATGGGACCCCAGCACCCGTCAACTCACGGGGTTCTGCGATTGGTGTTAAAATTAAATGGTGAGATTGTTCAGGACGTAAGACCGGAAATCGGTTACTTACACAGATGTTTTGAAAAACATGCCGAGGCAATGACATACCCTCAGGTAATTCCTTATACTGACAGAATGGACTATGTGAACTCAATGAGTAATGAACTCGCATACGTTCTCGCTGTGGAAAAATTACTTGGTTTGGAAATCCCCGAAAGAGTTGAATACATTCGTGTTATAATGTGCGAACTTCAGAGAATTGCCTCTCACCTCGTTGCTATCGGTACTTACGGCAATGATGCAGGCGCTTTCACTCCGTTCTTATACTGCTTTATAGACAGGGAAAAAGTTCTTGAATTATTCGAAATCGTTTGCGGTGCGAGAATGCTGTACAATTACATCTGGGTCGGCGGACTCTCTCATGATATTACCCCCGACTTTATCAAAAAGACTAAAGAATTTATTACATATTTCAGGCCAAGAATTAAACAGATAAACGATTTACTTACATACAATAAGATATTCATAGAAAGAACCATTGATATAGGAATCTTACCCGTCGATGTCGCAATCAATGCAGGTGCAACTGGTCCTACACTTAGAGGTTCAGGTATTAAATATGATTTGCGAAAAGACGATACTTATTCTATATACAATAAATTTGATTTTGATGTTTGCGTTGGTACCGGAGAATATGGTACTATCGGAGATTGCTGGAATAGATACATTGTAAGAGCTCATGAAATGGAGCAGTCATTGAGGATTATTGAACAGGCAATAGACGTAATCCCCGAAGGTGATGTCCAGTCTGCCGTTCCTAAAAGAGTAAAACCTGTTGCAGGTGAAGCTTATATCAGAACTGAATCTCCAAAAGGCGAACTCGCTTATTATATAGTTAGCGACGGAAGCCTGAATCCTTACAGGGTTAAAGCTCGTTCTCCATCGTTTTGTAACGTAAGTGTAATTAATCAGATTTCAAGAGGTCACATGATTGCCGATGTTGTTATGATACTTGGAAGTTTTGATATCGTACTCGGGTGTATTGACAGATAGTAAAATTAACAATAGAAAAATTTTAATATATAAAATTGGAAAACATTTTTACACAGTGGTTCGGAGATAACATATTAACTTATGTGTTAATAACAATTCCGGTTGTAATTTATGTTAGCGTATTTGCATTATATGCGGTTCTTGCCGAAAGAAAAATTTCAGCATGGAT
>JBHELA010000379.1:0-13332 GCA_041859005.1 Ignavibacteria bacterium | reverse complement strand
TGTTCTACTAATTTAATATACTATGAATTAATTGATTTCTGAAAATCATTCTCCTGAAAACTTCTGTCTTGAAAAAACATCTTAATTATGGTAAATTATCCCGCATTCGTAGCTCAGTTGGTAGAGCAGCTGACTCTTAATAATTTAAAAACCTCAAAGGTGGCGATTCTAAGCTGTTTTTGAGGTTTTTTCTCGTCTTAGTTACCCTTTTTTACCCCATTTTCCGCCCAAATAGCGGACAAATAGCTCCTCTAATTAATTATGGTAGTGGTTAAATATATATGGTAATCTTACTCTTATTCAATTACCACCTCACAAATCCCACCATACGATTAAAACCCTCTCGAAGTCATACTATCACAAAAGGGGGAAGTTCTTTAAACACTTTATCCTTTTCTTTTTAAACACAAAATCTAGTGAACATAATTCACATGCTTTTCTTCCACTTTAAGAATTTATCTTCCCCTTGTAATATAAGTTCCAGTGTCACGTAATTACTTTGAAGAAAGAAGAACCGAGCAGTGAAAGGTGATATAAAAATAATCTATACAATAGTACAACAATTGCTATTGTTTGAATTGTCAGATAAAAAGTAATTGAATTTTAAAAACAATTTGTATAATTTAATGATACCAATAGGTATCATTAAATGAGTTTAACTAAAACTACACAATACGCACTAAAAATTTTAAACTATATGACGGTTAGCGGGGAAGAATCGCTGACTGCAATTACTTTTCACGAAAAACTGAAAATTCCATATCCTTACCTAAGAAGACTTCTTACAAAACTTTCCAAAAGCGGATTAATTGTAAGCGGTCAGGGAAGGGGGGTTGGCTTTACTCTTGCAAAAAAACCTGAAAAGATATTTCTTGCTGACATCCTTGCTGCCGCTGGAGAGAAGGAACAAGAATATTCCTGTCTTTTTGGTTTTGATAGCTGTCTCTTTTCAGAAAAATGTATAATGCATGATAAATGGACTAAGGCAAATGAGAATATCAAAAAGATATTGTCATCTACACACTTAGGCCATCTTAAAAATAATAATCTTAAATTTACCAAAATTAAAAAACTTTAATGTTATGGTTGATTCTCAAGTTGTACTAAGCGGTCAGACGATTGCCTACACGTGTTATGCAATTTCTATCATTCTGCTGATGGGTTGGTTTGGGTTCAGACTTTCCAAACCTGTAAAGACTTCTAAAATAAGTACAGGTCTTTTCTATTCTTTTGTGGGACTCCTTGTCGTTCTGGGTGTCTCTTTGCACATTGTTACATACAATACTATTCCGTGGGCTTCTATGGATTTAAACAGGGCTGAAATTAAGCCCGATAAGGTTTTTAATATCTCAGTTGAAAATCATAAGTTTCAGCTTCCTTCTGAAAAGCTGATGATTAACACCAGGGATAAAGTTCTTTTTGATGTTACTTCAAAAGATTTAACTTACGGCTTTGGTGTTTTCCGCGAGGATAACTCCATGGTCTTCCAGATGCAGGTTGTGCCGGGACACAGAAACGATATTCTCTGGCTTTTTGAAAAACCCGGTAAATATACTATACGCTCTACTGAATATTCGGGTCCGAAAGGCGCATATATGATTTTGAAGGATGTTGTTGAAGTTGCCGATTTAAAGAAATAAACCTTAAACTTAAAAACCTAAATTACATTTATATGAATTTTATAGATACTTTTTTAAACGGTGCAGAGGGTTTGTTTAAACCGAAGAGTTTAACCCCTATGCAAAAATTAGTTCTGCGCTTCGTTGTCGTAGGGCTTGTGTACTATGCCTTCGCTACTATCGAAGGTATGCTGATGAGGATTTATCAGGTTCAGCCTATCGAATCAATTCCTGATTATCAGTACTACGCTATCTTAACCGCGCATCCGCTCGTCGGTATTTTTGGCTCTACTTATTCTATTGTCTTCGGGGCCTTTCTTTTTCTCGTGCCGTTCCTGATGAAGAAACCGCTGTGGAGTTATAAACTCGGGAACTGGACTTTCCTGCTGATTGCAATCGGTACATTTACTTTCTGGTTCGCTGGTTTTCTTTCGCACTTTGCTCCGCTCTACACTCTTTACTGGCCTTTGCCCGCAGATTTCAATCAGTTCAGTCCGCTTGGCGGAACTTTCTTCGTTCTCGGTATTGCTCTGGTTATGGTCGGTACGGTTTTCTTCGTTATAAATATTTTTAAAACTATCACATACACTCCCGAAGGTTTTGAGAAACAGCCTGCGGGTGCTCTGCTCTCTTCTGCACTCGGTTTAAGCGGTTTAAAAAACCTATTCAAAAAGAAAGAAGACAGGAAAGAACACCTCGTCTCCCTGCCCGTTGCCGCAATTGCAAGAGGTACGGTTGATACTGCCTTGAACGCGGGTATCATCCTGTTCACAGGGGTTCTGATTCTTGTGTATATGATTTGGCATCTTGCCGGAGTTGATTTAAAGAATACTTCTATCGATGCTTTGCTTTACAAAAACTGGTTCTGGTGGGGTCTTGATTTAATCGCAGACGGTCTTGTTTTAATTTTCGTTGCAGGTACTTGGTATTTGCTCGCTACTCTCATAACAGGGAAAAAGTTGTTTATGGAAAACTGGGCGAGAGCCGCACTGTTCATCGAGATGGTTGTTTCCTGGACTGTGTGGTCGCACCATTTAATGTCAGATCAGGCACAACCCGGTTTCCTGAAAATTCTTTCGGGCGAAATGGTTACTGCGTTTGAGTTGATTACACAGGGTCTGGCTTTCTTCATTACTCTCGCAACTCTCTGGAGCGCAAGACCGCTGAAGATGTCGAATGAACTTAAGTTCCTGCTCGGCGGACTTCTTGGCTTTGCGCTTGCAGTGCCGGCAGGTATTATGCAGGCTGATATTGGATTGAATCGTATTCTGCATAACACTCAATGGATTATCGGACCGCACGTTCATGTCGCAATTCTCGTAGGATTAACGATGACTTTATATTCAGCAATTTATATTTTATTCCCAATCGTAACAAACGGTGCAAAGCTATACAGTCAGAAACTTGCAACGTTCCACTTCTGGGCTCATTTGATTGGGGGAATCGGAATGGGAGCATTTATGGGAATGGCTGGTCTGAAGGGAATGCTCAGACGTGCAATCTATATGAACGGCGAATTTAACACATACATGGTGCTTGCCGCACTGTGCGGTGGATTACTGCTTGTAGCTTTTCTGGCGTTTTTCTACAACATTGTAATGTCAGTTGGATTGAAGGGTGTAATCGGTATCTTTACTCCATCGAAGCTCAATCCAAAACAACTTCTTCCTGAAGAAGCGAAATAGCAATATTTGTTGAATTTACAAAAGCCCGTGATTTGCTTCACGGGCTTTTCTTATACTTTAAAATTTATTGCTTTAACACTTTATCAATATTAGTGAATTTTACAAAATCATAGTTTATATAATACTTATTCCCAATATTCGTTTCCATTTCCATCCACGTAACCTTCAAGCCAATGGTGTTCACCGATTCTATAACTTACTCTTGCAAACCCATTATGGAAATTAACAGCACTCTCATATTTTACAGGAACGACCTCTTTTCCTTCTTTGTTTATGAAACCACATTCTTTCCATATTCCAACCTTTGCAAATCCTTCTACAAATTCTTCTATACCATAATATTTCATTTCTGTAATTAAATATCCATCCTTATTAACAAGTCCACAAGTAAGATTATTATGAGCAACGTAGAAGCCGTCATTTAATTTTGAGATGTAATTATAAATTAAAGGGAGAACTTCTTTTCCTTCACTGTTAATGAAACCACATGTTCCTCCATTTAATTTACCTTCATTAAATCTCACTTTTGCAAGTCCGTCAACGAAGTTCTCAACAGTATCATATTTAATAGAAATAATTTCTGTTCCTTCTTTATTAATAAAACCCCACTTTCCGTTCAATTTTACTCTTGCAAGTCCGTCTATAAAATCGTCACCCATATCTTTACCAGAATAATGCGGTAAATCTGCTTCATATTTTATCGGAATGACTTCATTTCCTTTCTCATCAATGAATCCGTATTTATCACCTGAATTAACCAATGCACGTCCTTCATTAAACGGCTGAACATAATCATATTTCAAAGGAATAATTATTTTCTTTGTCTTGTCGCAAAAACCCCAGAGACTTGATTTTTTTGCCGTATCATATTTACGATAAGGGATTAAATCAGTTTGCGAAAATAGTTGATTTGTGATTACAAGCACAATCAGAATTTGAACTGTTAAGGTTAAAATCTTTCCCATGTTATATTCTCCGATTTATTTATTATTCTAATAATTATTATGAATATAGATAAAAAGAATTACTAATAAATTGACTTAAGTCAATTTTACAAAATATATAATTACGGTACTTTTGTACTATATTACTTGAATATCTGGGAACATTAAGCCAAATTCACAGTAATAAGCATATTACAAATTTTTGTAAACTAAATATTAAAGAAAATGAGAAAAAAATTTCTATTCGTGTTTGCAGTAGTTGCTGTTATTTCGTTGTTCGGAATTAAGAATTCAAGCGCACAGGCATTAACGTTCGATGTAGTCAATAACACAGGCGTAACGCTTGTTGACGTTTTCGTAACCCCCGCTGAAACCGCAAATTGGGGCAACGATATTCTTCCGGGCAGCTTGTTTGAAAACGGCTCAACAATCTCGGTAACAATACCGGCAGATTACGGCACAACCTGTATGTTTGATATGAAAATCACAGATGCAGTAGGCGGACACATCACATTCTCAGGAATTGATGCCTGTAAGTTAATCACTTTACAGATTAACGGCGACGGAACATTCCAATACACAGCAACAAAGTAAGCCCATTCAAAGTTTTTTACCAAAGAGGCGAAACTATGTTTCGCCTCTTGTTTTGTCACTTAAATAAGTCTTAATAAGTCCATATAGATTATTTAGAAATGTTAAATTATGAATTGTTTAAAAATTCTTCCTGATAAATTTCCTGTATGCAAAATACAAAGGCACAATACTCCACATAATTAATACTGTAAACGACAGAAAAATCCCTGAAATGCTCCCTGCAACTTTCTGAAAGTTTGCACCTGTATAACCCATCAATGCTGATATATCAAGCTTTAATAGTATTAATACCCTTGAAAGGTCAACCGGGTTCAAAGTTGTAATTATTACCATTATTTTTTCAAGAGGGTAATCGTTAAAAGCAAAATATATTAATAATACCAAGCCGTCATACAAAACAGAAAAGAATAACCAGAGAAACAGTGAAATGCCGATTCCCTTAACTTTCTCATCTGTTGAAATCGAAATCAGAACTGAAAAAGCACTGAAAATTACCGATAGAAATACTCCTGTTAATGCAAGGTATACTAATATTGTTGAAACACCGTAAAAACTTAAAGGCAGTATTATCCCAACAAGAAAAGAAACTGATAGCGACAATACTAAACCGGTATATTCAGCAAAGAATATAGTGCTCCTTTTTACAGGCTGAGAAAGGAGCATCTGTATGAACTCTTTTGAATTGTATATATGTATTGAACAGAATAAAATGCTTACTAATGGTACAAGAATTAATACTACGTTTAAAACACTAACTATAGCTTTAGTCGAATCCTTGCTGAAAAACATTAATCCTGCACTTATGCACACGAGAAATACAGTGTATGTAATTACCCATTTATTCCTTAATATGTCGAGAATAATAAATTTTAATATTTTATTTCCATTCATAGCTCTTGAATAAGTCTGTAAATTTTTCGAGAATGCTCTCTGCACCGTTTTTTCTGCTGCCGCTGTCGTTAATCCTGTCTGCTCTTACTTCGCCGTCCAGAAGGTATATCATCCTGTCAGATAGCTCTTCCACTTCATTTAATATATGCGTTGTTATTATTATCAGCTTCCCTTTTTCTTTTTCCTTCTTGATCTTTAGTTTTATGAACTCTGCCGATAACGGATCAAGACCGGCTGTAGGTTCGTCAAGTATTAAAATGTCACTGTCGAACATAAACGTTAGTGCACTGCTTACTTTTTGTTTCATTCCCTGTGAAAGTGAAGAGATTTTTTTCTCTGTAAAATTATCAATCCCATAATAATCATACAACTCGAAATCTGTTGCCGATTTTTCCCCGCGTATCTCTTTGATTATCTGAATTACATCTTTTACTTTGATGTTTTCAGGAAAGTATGCAGTCTGAGGCATGTAGCCTATTTTATGCCTGTACTCGAAATTGTTCTTTATACTGACGCCGTCAACTTTTATCTCGCCGCTGTCTGCTATCACAAGCCCTAATATGCATTTTAATAAAGTTGTTTTGCCTGAACCGTTCGGCCCCATTAATGCTATTATCTGACCTTTTTCAATCTTAAGGTTTATTGATTTTAAAACGTGAAACTTGCCGTAATATTTATTGATGTTTTCTGCGTTAATCATGTTCGTATACCATTGTTAGAATTTAATTGCTTCATCCTTGGATGATCGTCTATTAATGTCTCTGGTATGAATACTGGCATTATCTTTTCTGTTAAATCAATTAAATCAACTAAAAAACTTCTTACTAAAAGTATTGCCTCAGGTGTGTGCTCAACTAATGTAGAAAATAAACTTACAGGTCTGTACGAAACATCTCCAACACCGTCCCTGTTTAAATCATACCCATTATACTTGTCCCAGTAGTTTGCATCAAAATAGTTTCTGCTGACCGAACTGTTTGTCGATATATCAAAAGTGTTGTTGTAAAAGTCGTTGTTTAGTATAGTGTCATCTGTGCAGTTACCGAGCATTTTCATTGCCCAGCCGTTTTCTGAAAAACTGTTGTTCTTTATAAGTATTTCAGTTGAACCCTCTGAATAAATCCCTATTGTGTTCTTCGTAAACTTGTTGTTGATTATTTTGCTTCTGCTTATATCTTTTAGTAATAGCCCGTACGCACTCGGTCCCCAGTTGTTCTCAAATGTGTTTTCTATCATCTCCACTCTTTTTGTGTACATAACTGCTACGCCCGCACCGTTCTCCCTGAAAATATTTCTTATGTATGAGTTTCCTTCTGAAAACATAAAGTGTAATCCGTATCTGAGGTTTTTTTCGCTGAGGTTGTTGATTATTCTGCTGTTTGTTGCAAACTCAAAGTATATTCCGTCCCGATGCCCCGATACTTTGTTGTTCTCAATATCGATTTTATTGCATTTCCATAAATGTATTCCGTTACCTGAATTTGATTCTGATTCTGAATGACCTATTATTGTATTACCCGTCACTGTGCATTCGTCACTATTGGAAAGATATATAGCAAAAAAACTGTTCTCAAGCCTGTTGTTTCTTATCGTTACGTTCTTTGTTTTTTCTACGCGTATCCCGGCATTATCAACCATGTAACTAACGGGTATATTTCTGACCAATATTCCTTCAATTGTAACACCGGGTGCACTAATCGTTATCCCTGTTCCCAGATTGCAAGCATCAATTACAGGAAAACCTTTACCTGTAATAGTAATTGATTTATTTATAGTTAAACCGTATAAGTTGTAAGTACCCGATTCTATAAAAATATGGTCGCCGTCTTTTGAAAATTCTACTGCCTTTTGTATCTCAGAATATTCTCTGTTGTTTCCTACGTAAATATCAGCAGACTGAACCGTTACGGTTAATAGTAATACAAATAAATATGTTATTAAATATTTCAATTATAAATTATTTACTAAGTATCTTCTCTTTAACGGAAACCCAGTCGTATAATTCGCCCCCTACTTCTTCAAGCTTCGCCTGAGCGGCTTTCTTGCTTGAAAATGCCGTAAGAAATGCTCCCATCGGACTTGGAAGTCTTTGGCTGATTATGAAAGCAGCCTCCTTTGTATTTATAAGATTTCCTGGATTGCCGAAATCTGTTACTAATTTCATACCGACACTTTCTGGAATATTATTTTGAGCTGTGTATTCAATTAAACATTCACCGGAATCAAACTTATACACCTTGCCTTTTGAACTTATAAACTCTGCTCCGTATCTCTTATCCATTATTTTCATGTTGCAGTGAGCACATATATCAACCCCGTAATTTATCGGCTCCGGCTCAAGACCGCATGATAAAAATATAAATATTACTAAAAATATTGTTATGTATTGTATGTATTTCATGTTTTAATTATTGTTTTCGTTTGTTATTCCTGTTTTTGTATTGCCCCGGTTCTTTCTGTCGTACAAAAAAATTACAAGACTGGCAATTCCTGTTCCTATCAGTATTATTCCACCTGTGTCTGGAATTGAATAGGCTGTGAAATTTGCAAGCTGCTTCGACCCGATTAAAGGAGGCTGATAACTCATACCGGGTATCTTGATTGCCGCCTCAGGGTTTAAATTGTGACCGTAATCATATTCCCATAAATAAAAATCAATTCCTCCCGCTATTCCTAACATCATAAAAAAGACTACCCATACCATAAGTAGTTTCTTTTTACCCGCAATCGTAACTGATATTCCCAGAAATATTAATGCTCCTAAAATATACGGCATTAATGTAAGTTCTTTAATTGAATCCGGCTGTATTGTTTTCATTCCTATGTAATGATTCAAACCGTTTATGGTGTTTAAATCACCCGTTATCTTATTTATCCAGATATTCATCCCGAGTCCCTCCGGATATTGAGGTGCTTCAAGTTCTATTTCCCAGACCGGAAGAAAATATACTGCTATTAATGCCATGGATATTATTAGTACTGATATTCGTGATGTCTTTTTCATGTTCAATGATTGTTGCGTTATGAATTCAAACAGGGGAGTTGTTCTTCTGAAACACCCCCTGTTTGATTCAGCTTAATTCCTATTTCTTTTCACCTGTTGAAAAACTTACAGGTACATTTGAATCCTTTCCCGAAACTCTTAAGTAACCCTGCATTTCCTGGTGTAGTGCTGAACAAAAGTCTGTGCAATAAAATGGATAAATACCCGGTTCTTTCGCTATCCACTTTATCGTGCAGGTTTCACCCGGCATTACAAGTAACTCCGAATTTTCGTTACCCATTATCGCAAACCCGTGAGGTGTATCCCAGTCCTGCTCAAGATTTGTAATGTGGAAATATACAACGTCCCCGGATTTTACCCCTTCTATATTGTCAGGGGTCAGATGTGACCTTATCGCTGTCATATAGACATGAACTTCTGTCCCTTTTCTTTCAACTCTTGCATCTTTCTCATTCTTAACTGCATATGGATGACTGTTATCCTCCAGTTTGTATATCCTTGCTGAATTTTTAGAAACAAGGTCTGCCGGAATAGCCTGTGCATAATGCGGCTCTCCTATTGTTGGGAAATCAAGAATAAGCTTCATCTTATCACCGCTGATATCAATAAGCTGTGCAGATTGTGTAAGCTCAGGCCCTGTAGGCAGGAATCTGTCTTTTGTAATCTTATTCAGTGCAACTAAATATTTACCCCATGGTTTTTTACTGTCTCCGCCCGGTATCATTAAATGACCTATCGAATAATATACCGGCATCCTGTCAACTACTTCTTTTGTCGCAACATTCCACTTTACTATCTCCGAAGAAACAAAACAGGATGTGTATGCGAATCCTTTATCGTCAAATTCTGTATGCAAAGGTCCTAATCCGGGCTTTTGAACTTCGCCCGAAAGCACTGCATCATACTTTAATACTGGGATTCCTTCTACGTTTCCTTCAAAATCATTTCCATCTATTGCCTTCTTCATCTTAGTAAACGAAAACACTGGAATCACTGAAGCCAGCTTACCACCGCCTACTATGTATTCTCCCGTTGGATCAACGTCTGCTCCGTGCGGTGACTTAGGACAAGGGATGTAAAACATAGCTCCCTTTACGTCTTCCGGTGATAATGTCTTTACACTCTTTAAAATCTCCGATGCCGCTGAATGTGTTTTGTCATCAAATTTATTGTGATAATATGTGCATGCTTTATCCGTTCCTTTTCCTGCCGCAACTAATTCTTCTATCTTTTTCCAGTTAATAGCTAATATATAATCCTTATCCTTCTGGCTCGCATTTACTTCAAGTAATGTATGTGCCATTTCGGTGTTGTAACAGGAAAAGAAAAACCATCCATCAGAAGGTCCTTTTCCTGCATGACTTAAATCATAATCGAAAGGCGGAGTTATTAACTGAAAAGCTAATTTCATGTCGCCTGAATTCTGATCAACTTTTATAAATGATATTGCGCCTTTGAAATTCTCTTTATAAGAAGAAATCGGAACATCTCTGTTCTCAACTGGTACGCTGAACCTTGTTCCAGCCACAACGTATTCAGAGTTTGAAGTTGTAAACGGCGAAGAATGGTTTCCTGCACTGTTTGGGATTTCAATTATTTCTACTGTTTTGAAAGTCTTAAGGTCAAGCCTTGCAATTCTTGGCGTGTTGTTTCCGTTTATGAAAACCCATCTTCCATCAGGAACTCCCTCTTTCATTGAAAGCTCGCTGTGATGCGAATCATCCCAGGGAATAAAACCCTTGGATGTTTGAAGCATCGGTTTTGTCTCTTCCGTATAACCATAACCGTTTTCAGCATTCTGCGAAAACACTGGAATTACTTTGAACAGTCTTCCCGAGGGTAGCCCATAAACAGACATCTGTCCGCTGAATCCACCGGAAACAAAACTGTAAAACTCGTCGTATTTACCGGGCTCAACATAAACCTTCGAAGGAGCATCGCTCTCAATTAAAGGCCCTTTGTCTTTTTTGCTTCCGCATCCGGACAAAAAAAACGTACCAGTAAAAATTGTTCCTAATAATAACACAATAAACATTGTTTGAATTGTTTTTGCCATTTTTCTTTGTGTTTTATTTTATAAAATGTTTTTAATGTCTAATTATTAAACTTACTTGTCCCCGTCGTTTACCCGAAAATATTCTAATATTGCTCTTGCTTCATCCTGTGTTACATTCTGAAACGTCATCTGTGTGAGATGCTCCGCTAATAACTGTTTGGCAATGATGTTCTCTTTTGTCATCTGCTCAGGATTCAATATCATATTCATTATCCATTCAGGCTTCCTCCTTTTTGTTACACCGTTAAGAGGTGGTCCTACTACTTTTACATCGAATTTATGGCATGCGACACATTTTGCATCAAAGGCAACTTTACCCCGGTCTGACATTGATTTATCAACTGGCTTTAATTCTAATTTTTTAATTGGTCCTACTCCAATTAAATCTGTATTCTCTGCACATCCCGTGAGGTTAATTCCTGCAATTAAAATTATTGCCAGAATTACTAAATAAGTAGTTTTCGCTTTCATAGCATTAGTTAAGTTTATAAATTATTTTTGTTGTATTAGTTTTTCATTAGTTTTTTCTCAAGCTCTACCGCCAAAGGAAAAAGTATATTATTCTCTAAATGAATGTGTGTGTGTAAGTCCTGTTCAAATTCATTTAATTCCTTATAGAGTACTTTGTATGTTGTACATGCATCCTCAGGTGGGTTGTAATTATTGCTTAAATCTCTGATTTTGTAATATCCCTCACCTGCTTCAACGTGCTCCCTTTCCATTACATTTATCGGGTTCTGTATACTTCCGAATGGCGACACTTGCATATTTGTGTTTAATTTCTCGAATTCAACAAACTCAAGAATAACAGGAAATAGCATCTTTTCTTCTTTCATTAAATGAGAACTTAGTTCAAAGTGTATCGTCTCGAAAATATTCGCTATTTCAATAACTTCGGGATGGTTCTTTCCGTGTACTTCGCTGACTTTCTGGGAATGTGCAAGTATAACAGGGAGCATTTTTTTTACGTAAACGTGATGTGTGTTTAATATATGGTGTGCAAGCTCATCTATTTTCCAGTTACTGGACTCTTTTTCCGAAATCTTATCTGAGCAGACCTTTGTAACTTCGGATAGTATTTCTTCTGCATTAAGCTTCTTCTCATTACAAGCTTCTGCTAATGCTCTGTTGCCCTTGCAGCAGAAGTCAAGATTGTAATTTTCAAATATGCGTGCTGACCTGAAATCTGTCTTTACTATTTCTGCCAGTGTGTTTTGTGTTGTGAAATTCATTTTGTCTTCCTTTAAATTTAATTTCGTTAAACAAAATTACATATAATGGAAAACAGGTGGTTTGACTTAAGTCAATTTCATTAAATTTATTTTGTGGAGTTTTTTAACGCAGCTAAATCTTTTATAACAATTTTTTTTCCGTTCACATCGATTATATTATTTGCCTGTAATTTCTTTAATGCTCTGGATAGCGTTTCCTTTATCGTTCCGAGATGTGAGGCGAGGTCGTACTTTGAAATTTCCAACTCTATAAAATTCTCATTTTTGAATTTATTCTTCTCATTCTGAGGTTGCTCCATTTCTGTCAATAAATATTTCACAAGTCTTTTCGATACATCATCAAGGGTTACACTCTCAATATGAGTGTTTAAAAACCGCAGTCTCTTAGCCAAACTCGAAAGCAGTTTAAAACAAATATCCGTATTCTGCTTCATAAACCCAAGGAAAGGCTTAGTTGGCACTTTTATTACGACCGTGTTCTCCTCAATCGCCATTGCATTCGCGGGATACCTCAAATCACTTAAGCTCTTCTCGGAATTTTTTTCAAACATTGGTACTTCAGCAAACGTACTCCCGGGATATTCAATATGTATTATGTGCTCCCGTCCTTCATTTGATATCTTATATATCTTTACTAACCCTTCTACTACACCATAAAACCCTAAATAGGGCTCTGTTTCAAAAAATATAACTTCGCCCTTGTTATAATTCTTTATGTTGGAAAAATCCTTAATAAGAGACAGTTCTTTTTCGTCAAGCCCCGAAAACAAAAATATCTTATTTATATCATTTGCTGATTTCATTGCATCTATAAACTTCCTTTATAATTCAATCCGCACTTTTAATGAAAAACCTTTAATATGAAATTTAATATTTTTGATATTATTACCGTTTCTTAAGTCTCTCACTCAAATGTCCAGCTAAATTTACAAATAATTTTATAATACTACAACATCTTTAACTTAATCGCATTTTACTGTAACTCTTAGGATCTGAGTAATAAACCGTATGAAGACTTAATGTGTTTTTAACATTTATTCGCCAATTTGATTTTAATTCAATATGTAGTATAAATATCCTGCCACGAGTTTCTTATCCCTGAGTTTTCCGCTCTCCAAAAACCTGCGATTCTGAATTGAAACTAAATATTAAATTAAGTAAATTATCCCGCATTCGTAGCTCAGTTGGTAGAGCAGCTGACTCTTAATCAGCGGGTCAGGGGTTCGAGTCCCCTCGAGTGTACGAGAATAAAACCCTTTAGGCATTATTGCTTAAAGGGTTTTTTGTAATAATAAAGTGTTGGTAAT
>JBHELA010000462.1:0-3946 GCA_041859005.1 Ignavibacteria bacterium | reverse complement strand
TCTTCATCCCTGGAGGTGGTATCCGTAACCATAACCTAAAAGAAATTATTGATACAACAGGCGCATCAGAATACCATTCCTCAGCAATCTTAAATCATTGATATATTGTTCACAATCCAGTAAATAGTATAATTCAAAATTCATATTTACCTTTCCTGCATCAATGATATAAAATGTTTTGATTTTATTATTATTGGTTAATTCTATAAATTACTTATTTTTCTCTGATTCATTCGTAATATTTTCTTAAGTTTCAATAAACATTTAATATCTTATGCCTAATATCATAATCAACGAGGAATACACCAGACAGATTGAATTTGCTGCAATGGTTCTTTCTAAACCAATCTTTTATACCGAAGATGATATAAAAGATCACTTCATACTTCGGACAATAACAAGGCGGTGAAATAAGTTGTGGACATATATGTTTTGCTTCCCATTGAAACATAACTGTTTCAATCCCAATTGCTCTAGCTTCATAAGAAGCGGACATATCTATACCCTCGTTGCCTGTTGTAGATCCGTCTGATACAGGTTTGCCTCTCAGATTAGGATTGTCTCATTGTTTGACTCGAGCGTAGAAAGCATCGAAGTCTATATGAAGGAAAACTTTAGGTACTAAATTCTATAAATGCGGCTTCGGTTCTTTGTAATGAGGAAATGATTAAAGAGGCATAAGCCTGATTCTTGTGATAATTGATTCGTATCCCTGTTCATTTCTTGGTATAAAGAAGGAAGAACCGATTCTATCCATTTTCTTAAGGTTTTATTTATAACCGTTTATTAATATGGTATAATTTAACTTAGCAAATCAGTATGATTTTACTGTTATAATTATTTCATGTAAACCCCTACCCCCTACGAACAAAAAACATTATTGATTTTCACCTCTATTCAACGTATTTTAGTTAAGTTTGTACTATAAATTATGTGAATCTTTCTAAATAATCACAACTACACAACATTTTATTATGATGAGTAATGGTAACTTATACAATTAATATTTAATGAATAACAATAATAACCATAATGGCATTCGTGATAATTTCTCGAATGGTAGTGTTGGTGATTTTTTAATGGAAAATATCGAAGATAAATCAAACCTTTCCTTTGTTACAGCTTACTTCACAATTTATGCTTATGAAAAGTTAAAACCAAATCTCGATAATATAAATACTTTGAAACTCCTTTTTGGTGAACCCCGCTTTATCAAAAATGTTTCTTCTACAGTTGATTCCAAAAACTATAAAATCGAAGATGACCAGTTAGTTATTCCCGTTGAAAATCGCCTGCAGCAAAAAGAATTAGCAAAGCAATGCAGCAATTGGATAAAAGAGAAAGTTGAAATAAAATCTATGGTTCGCCCTGACTTCTTGCATGGCAAATTATATCACATCGAAAAGCCCAACGGTGTTGAAGAAGCCGTAACTGGTAGTTCAAACTTCACTGTCGGAGGTCTTGGTTTAGGCAAAAGACCAAACATTGAATTGAACCTTGTCGTAAACGATAGACGAGATTTAGAAGACCTTAAAGAATGGTTTGATAAACTCTGGAATAATAAAATGCCTGGTGTCGAAGTTGAAGATGTCAAAGATCAGGTTCTAAAATACATCGAACTCTTATACCGTGATAACAGCCCCGAGTTTATTTATTATAAAACTCTTTTTCACATTTTCGAACATTACTTAAGCGAAACAGATGCATCTGGTCTTTCTGATATCAAAGCAAACCTTTATGATTCCCAAATCTGGAAAGAACTTTTCACTTTCCAGCAGCATGGTGCAAAAGGTGCCATTAATAAGATTTTAAAATATAACGGTTGTATCATCGCCGATAGTGTTGGTCTCGGAAAAACTTATGAAGCATTAGCAGTTATTAAATATTTTGAAAGATTAAACTATCGAATCCTTGTCTTGTGTCCCAAAAAATTGCGTGACAACTGGACAGTTTATCAGGCTCACAAAAATAATATTCTTAACCCGTTTCCTGATGACAGATTTTCATTCACTGTTATGTACCATACCGATTTAAGCAGGGATATAGGATTTACCGAGGCTGATAATATTGACCTGTCAAATTTTAATTGGGGTGCATTCGATTTAGTCATTGTTGACGAAAGTCATAATTTCAGAAATAATAAAAAAGGCAAACGTGATGAAGAAGGTAATGTAATCAGAACAAGTCGCTACGAGAGATTAATGAATGACCTTGTTAAGCAGGGAAAGAAAACTAAAGTTTTATTGCTTAGTGCTACCCCTGTAAACAATGAATTGAAAGACCTCAGAAATCAGTTAATGTGCATCACTGCTGAAAACGACGGCGCCTTTTCAAATTCGGATATGCTTGGAATTCAAAGTATCTCTGAGCTCTTAAGGCAGTCCCAGTTGAAGTTCTCAAATTGGGCAAAAGCCAGAATTAAAGAGGAAAGAACCACAACTGATTTATTAAATTCTCTCGACTCTGCTTTCTTCAAATTGCTTGATGCACTTACTATTGCCCGTTCACGTAAACACATTACTAAGTATTATGAAAACGAAATGCAGCGAATAGGCGGTTTCCCCGAACACGAACCCGTTCATTCTATCTATCCAGATATTGATACTGCCAAAAAGTTTCTCACTTATGATAAACTGAATGAAAAAATCAGCAAATATAAATTGGTTCACTTCAGTCCAAGTTCTTTCGTCTTGCCTGAATTTAAAGCATTGTACGAAGCAAAAGTAATGAAGAAATCTGGACCCGCAGCCGTTAAAATGTTCTCTCAGGAAACACGAGAAAGCTACTTGATTGGTATGATGAAAGTGAACTTTATGAAGCGTCTCGAGAGCTCTATCTATTCCTTCACCGAAACTCTTCAGAGAACAATCGATAGAATTGAAAATTTAGAAAAGCGTATAGATAGATTTAAAAATTATAAAGACGATAACCCCGATATTGATGTAGAAGATATTGATATAGAAGCAATCGAGGACGATGATTTAAGAGAAGCCTTGGAAGTCGGTGAAAAGCTAACATTCAAGATGAATCACTTAAGACTGGAGGAATGGAAAAAAGCTATGCAGGAAGATAAAGACCAATTGTACGAATTGTTATTACGTGCACGTGACGTTGATTCAGGCAGGGATGCTAAACTCAAAAAACTAAAGGAATTAATCAATCAAAAGATAACCAACCCGACAACAACTAAACTCGGTACCAAAAATAAAAAAGTCGTAATCTTCACTGCCTTTGCCGACACTGCAAATTATCTTTACACCAGTTTGTACAAATGGATTAATGAAGATTTAAATGTCAACGTTGCTTTGGTTACAGGTGGCGGTGATAATAAAACCACATTTAAACCAAAAGGTTTCAAAGACCACACCGAGTTCAATCATATTCTTACAAACTTTTCTCCTGTCAGCAAAAAGCGAAGTGCTATGAACTCTATGCCTTCCGATGCCTACGGCGAAATCGATGTCTTAATCGCTACCGATTGTATCAGCGAAGGTCAAAACCTTCAGGACTGCGATTATTTGGTTAACTAAGATATTCATTGGAATCCTGTCCGTATCATTCAGCGTTTTGGTCGTATAGACCGTATCGGCTCCATAAACAGTAAAGTTCAATTAGTTAATTTCTGGCCCACAAAAGATTTAGACAATTACATCAAACTCAAAACACGTGTTGAGGCAAGAATGGCTTTGGTTGATTTAAGCTCCACTGGCGAAGATAACCTCCTCAACGAAGAGCAAATCAAGGATTTAGTAGTTGATGATTTGAAATTCCGTGATAAACAGTTAAAGCGTCTCCAAAATGAAGTTCTCGATATGGATGAATTAAATGAAGGGGGAGTCTCGTTAAGCAATTTCTCTTTAGACGATTTCCGTATGGACTTACTCAATTTTATCGAAGCAAATCGCAAAGAACTCGAAGCCGCTCCTATGGGGCTGTATGCTTTAGT